>CAYYGV010000032.1:0-32890 GCA_964471615.1 uncultured Opitutaceae bacterium | reverse complement strand
TCGTCGAGGCGTACACCGACAACCACCAGCGCACCGCGCCCGAGATCCGCGCCCTGTTCCGCAAGGGCGTCCTCGGCCAGAGCGGCAGCAACAAGTTCCTCTTCGACCACGTCGGCCTGGTCGAGGCGCACCACGCCGACGCCAGCGTCGACCGCGAGGCCGCGGCGATCGAGGCCGGGGCGAACGACTTCGAGACGCTCACCCACGAGCAGAATGACGACATTCCCGCGGACCGCGCCGGCGCCCGGTTCATCACGGAGCGCAGCGCCGTGCACACCGTGTCTACCTGGCTGGCAAAGAACGGGTGGACCGTGGTGACCAGCGAAATCGGCTATCTCGCCAAGACTTATCCCGAGCTCGACGACACCGCCAGGGCGGAAGTCGGCGAGTTTCTCCAGGCCCTCGAGGACCATGACGACATCCAGCGCGTCTGGGCCGCAGTGAAATGACTCTTTCCGGCCCGCCGCAGGAAAAACCTGCTATACTCCACCCCATGGCTACACCTGAAATTCCCCAGAAATCGCCGATCGTGAAACCCATGCCCGCGGGCACCTATTGGTGGTGCTCGTGCGGACGCTCCAAGGACCAGCCGTTCTGCGACGGCAGCCACAAGGGCACCGGCTTCGCCCCGAAAAAGGTCGAACTCGCCGGCGACAAGATCGTCGCGTGGTGCGCCTGCAAGCACTCCAAGAACGCGCCGTTCTGCGACGGCTCGCACAAGAGCGTTTAGGCTGAAGGCAGCCGACGAACGTCGGACGCCGAACGCCCGACGTCGAAGGGGATTCGGCGCTTCGATTTTCGGCCTTCAAACGCCAGGCTTCGGCTAGCTGAATTGGGCGTCAGAGGATTCGTTTTCCTCGTCAGGCCGCCCGGGCGGCGTCAGCCGTTGCACTCTCCTTCGGCGTTGGGCGTTCGGCGTCCGACGTTCGGCGTTCGTCTGCTGCCTCACGCGACCCGCGCCCACAGCACCTTGAGGTAGCGGCTCTCCAGGCAGTTCGAGTAGACCGGATGATCGGGCCCCGGGCCAGTGCGGTCGAAGAACTGCAGGCGCCGGTTCTGGCGGTGCGCGGCCTTAATCACGTGCGCCTCGAAGTCCTCGAGGCTCAGCAGGCCGGAGCACGAGCACGTCACGAAGATCCCGCCCGGTTTCACGAGTGAGATCGCGAGCAGGTTGAGGTCCTCGTACTTCTGGCGCCCCTCCCAGTTGCCATGGTCGTCGCGGGTGAAGATGAATTTCGGCGGGTCGAGCATCACCACGTCCCACTGCTCCCCGTTCTGCTGCATCTGCCGCGCGTACGCGAAGGCGTCGGCGTGCACGAACTTGAGGCGAGCCTGGTTCAGGTTCGCATTGCGCTTGGCCTGCGCGATCGCGGCCTCGTCAAGGTCGACGCTCGTGACGTCCTCGGCGCCGCCGGCCACCTTGGCGTTGAGCGAGAAGCCGCCGGTGTAGCAACAGAGGTCGAGCACCCGGGCGCCGCGGGTGAACCGCGTGAACGCCTTCCGGTTCTCTCGCTGGTCGCAAAAGAACCCGGTCTTGTGGCCCTCGGCGAAGTCCACCTCGTAGCGGATGCCGTGCTCGCGGATCTTCACCCGGGCCGGCGCCGCGGCGTTGGTTTCCTTGAAGGTCGACGGCTTGATGCCCTCGAGGCTGCCGAGGTCGTGGTCCACCTGCACCCGGGCGAACTTCGTGCCGGCCAGCTCGTGCAGCAGCGGCAGCCAGCCAGGCAGGCGCTGCGCGATGCCGAGGCTGTAGACCTCGCAGAGCAGCGTGTCGCCGTAGCGGTCGATGGTCAGGCCGCTGAGCCCGTCGCCGTCGGAGTTGATCAGCCGGTAGGCATCGCTGGTCTCGTCCAGCTTGAACACCTCGCGCCGCAACGCCACGGCGCGGCGGATCGCCGCCTCGAAGTAGGCCTCCGTGACCGGCTCCGCCGAGTGACACACCACCCGCAGCGGGATCTTGGCCCGCGGATTGAAGAGGCCGCCGCCGGTGAGGTTGCCGTTCTTGTCGTAGACGTTGACGAGGTCGCCGGGACGCGCGTCAGGCGAGGCCGCCCCGAGGAGCCGCGGGAAGATCGCCGGCGCGAAGGTGAAATACTTGAGCTGCGCCCAGGGTCTCGCCCACGTCGTGCGGTCGATCACGCGCGGGGCGGGACGTTCGGGTGACTCTCTCGGCGGCTGGTCCGTCATGCGGCTAGATGGAGGCACCGCGACGGTGCCCGCAATCGTATTGAGCGCCCCGCCCTACGGCACCGCCACGATCCGGATCTCGCCCCGGGCCTGGTGGACGGTTCCGGCCGGGTCGGTGGCCCGCACGTCCACCGGGTAGGTCCCGGGCGCAAGGTCCGCCGGCAGGTACGACCGCCAGAGGTGATAGCAGACCGTCGGGTCCGGCAGACGCGGGGTCGCGAGCGGCCGCTCCAGCGCGTCCTGCGCGAGGTACTGCTCGGCGTAGGTCGGATCCCACTCGACCACGCGGCGCATCGCGTTCCACTGCCGGTCGCCGACGCGCGATTCCACCGTCCAGCCCTCGTGACCGTTGAACACGTTGGCGTAATAGGAAATGTAACCGGTCCGGGTCTTCGCGGCCTTCGGCACGTGCAGGCTGATCTGGTAATCGGCCGGATGGCGCGCGGCGCGGTAGTCGGTGCGGACGGTCACGCCGTCGACCGTCAGCACGCCATAGCCGTGCGGGGTGCCGTCGTTCATCGTGGCGACCGGGATGCCGCTGGCGTCGGGCGGCCCGCCCCAGTAGCTCCCGCACGCGGCGGCGACGTTGTACTCGTGCAGCGGCGCCGCGCCCTCCCACCCGTCGCCGCGGCCGTAGAAATAATGCCGCTGGTAATGCGTGTGGCCGGAGAGCCACAGCACGTTGGGCCGGTCGCGGAGCAGCGCGAAAAGCCGTGTGCGATCAGCCGGGCGGAAGGTCTCCGCGTTGGCCGGGTTCGGATAGAACCACGGGATATGGAACATCAGCACGACGAGTTCGTCGCGCGGCGTGAGACGGAGAAGGTTCTCGATGAACGCGAGTTGATCCGGCCGAATGCCGCCGACGTAGCGCGGCCCGCCGAGGAAGCGGACGTCGTTCAGCGCGATGAACAGCGCGCGGCCGTGATGAAAGGCGTAGGTCGAAGGGCCGAACGCCTGCTCAAAGCTCGCGGTCGAGGCGCGGTCGTCCTTCGCGCCGAGATCGAGGTCGTGGTTGCCGTTGACGCGGTAGGCCGGGATGCCGAGGCGCGCCATCGAGTCGGCGAGCGGCGGGTAAAGCTCATGGCGGTCGTACACCACATCGCCGAGCGACACGCTGAAGGCGAAGTCATGTCCGCCCACCAGCGGCTGGACGATGGTCTGGTCGAAATAGCCGACCTCCTTGAGCGACGCGGGCTGGGGATCCGCAAGGAGCAGGACCTTGAAACGGTCACCTTCCGCGCGGGCCTGGAGGGGAAAGTCGGCCGATCCGTCGGCCGCGGGACGACGGTAGAACTGTGGGAGCTGTTGCGCATTGACCGACGGATGCCAGTCCCGCGGCTTGACCACGAACACGAGCGCGCCGTCGACGGCAGTGAGTTGATAGGTCCCGTCGGCGTCGGTCAGCGCCACGTGCTCGCCATCGGAGACGACCACCTGCGCGCGGCCCGGTTCACCCGGGTCGCGCACGCCGTTGCCGTTGCGGTCGTCGTACACGACACCGTGCACGCTGGCGGCTCGTAGGGCGGCCGTCGCACCCAGCAGCAGGGCGATCCCGGCCGGAAGGCGAAAAACAGTCATGCGGCGAGCCATAGTGTCCGGGGGCCGCGCGTCCAGCCTCGAACCAAACCGGTGTGACCGCCGGCTGCTTGTGCCTCGGGGTCACCGCATTAGGCGCCCCGGTCGGCCGGAGCAAAAATCGCGAAACCCAAAGGTCATTTCGGGAGTCAAAGTCAGCTGAACCCGGATCCATACATGAAAAGCAGACTCGTCCTCGCCCTCTTGCTGCCCATCGGGCTGCTCACCACCGGTGGGCGGGCCCAAGGCACCGCGACCGTCGCCACGCCGACGACACCCGCTCCGGCTGTCGCCGCTGCGCCTGCTCCGGCTCCGAGCCGTATCGTCTACACCCCGCGCCTCCCCTCGCCCAACGAGCTGATCAGCGCGGCCGCCGCGCAGGGCCTCGCCGTCGACCGCATCGAGCAGTCGGCGAACCAGATTCTCGTCACGTACAAGGACAGCGCCGGCCAGGCGACGGTCGTGTCGTACCAGCTCCTGGCCACCGCCGCCAACGCCCCGACGGTGGCGACGCCCGCGACGACGGCGCCCGCGGTCACCCCGGCCCCGCAGGTCGTGTACGTCGATCCCTATCCCTACGTCTACACCGACCCGTACTATTATCCGTGGCCGTATTACAGCCCGGTCGCGGTGAGCGTCGGCTTCGGCTTCTACCCGGGCCATGTCCACTTCCGCGGGCGCGGCCACCGTTACTAGACGAAACTCAACCTCCTCCGCCATGACAGCGAAACACCTCGCGGTCCCCGCCCTGGCGCTCAGCGCTCTCCTGACGGGCTGCGTCGGGACCGGGCCGAACACGCAGGACGGTGCCGTCACAGGCGCAACCCTCGGCGCGCTCGCCGGCGCGGTCATCGGCAACAACAGCGGCAGCCACAACGGCGCCGCCGGCGCCCTGATCGGGGCGGCGGCCGGCGCCATCGCCGGCGGCACGATCGGCAACAGCGTCGACCACCAGAACGGCACCGTCTACGGCTACCCGCAGCGCCCGTACGGCTACCAGCGCACGATGGTGACCCAGGGATCGCCGCCGCAGCCGGCGCCGATCGCCGAGACCGCCCCGCCTGCGCCGTCGGCCAACGCCGTGTGGATCCCGGGTTACTGGGACTACAACGGCGCCGGTTACACCTGGACGGCCGGCCGGTGGGAAATCCCACCGGCGAATGCCCAGACCTATGTGTCGGCGCACTGGGAAAATCACGGCGGCACGTTCTTCTTCATCCGCGGCGCCTGGCATTGAGCCGGCGCGGGTGAGCGCCCGGCCGGGCGCCAGAACCGGCCCAGAAAAAAGCCCCGGCCAGACGGCCGGGGCTCAATTTTTCCGAGGCGGGCTCAGGCCACGCGCTCGACGATGAGCGGCGGGGGCGTGGGCCGCTTGGGCGCGAGGCGGTAGGCGTTCTTGAAGTGATCCAGCGCCTGCTCGAGCTTCGACTCGTCGTTGTAGTGGATCATCATGAGCGGCTCGCCCTGCTTCACCTGGGTGCCGACCTTCTTGATCTCCGAGACGCCGACGGCGTAGTCGATCTTGTCGTGCGCGCCCTCCTTGCCGGCGCCGAGCAGGTGCACGCCGCGGGCGATCATCGCCGCGTTGATGGTGTGCACGTAGCCGCGCTTCGGGGCGGGCAGCTTGCGGATGTGCCGGGCCGTCGGGAATTTCTCCGGGTGGTCGATGAACGTCGTGTCGCCGCCCTGGGCCTTCACGAGGTCCTTGAACTTCGCGAGCGCCGAGCCGTCGGTGAGATGGCGCTGGACCGTCTGCTTGGCGGACAGCGTGGAACCGGCGACGCCGGCGAGGCGGACGATCTCCATGCCGAGCTTGAGGACGAGTTCCTTCATGTCCTCCGGGCCCTCGCCCTTGAGCAGCTGGATGGCCTCCTTGACCTCGAGCGAGGTGCCGACCGTGTCGCCGAGGGGCTGGTTCATGTCGGTGACCAGCGCGACGCAGCGGCGCTTCATCGAGCGGCCGACGCGCGTCATGGAACGCGCCAGCTGCTTCGCCTGCTCGAGGTCCTTGATGAAGGAGCCATTGCCCCACTTGACGTCGATGACGAGACCCTCGGAACCCTCGGCGAGCTTCTTGGAGAGGACGCTGCCGGTGATGAGCGGGAGGCTCGGGATCGTGCCGGTCTCCTTGCGGAGCGCGTAGAACTTGGCGTCGGCCGGGGCCAGCGCCTCGGACTGCGCGACGATGGCGCCGCCGATGCGGGACAGCTGGGACGAGAACTGCTCGATCGACTGGTGGCTCTTGAAGCCGTGGAAGCAGCCGAGCTTGTCGAGCGTGTTGATGACGTAGTCGTGCTCGACGCCGCACATCATCGGGACCACCACGCCGCTCGCCATCGCGAGCGGGACGAGCACGAGCGACGTCTTGTCGCCCACGCCGCCGGTCGAGTACTTGTCGATCTTCGGCTTCGCGATGTTCGACAGGTCGATCACCTCACCCGAAAGCATCATCTCCTCCGTCAGGTCGGCCGTCTCCTGCGCCGACATGTTGGAGAAGTAGATCGCCATCATCAGCGCGGCCAGCTGGTGCTGCGGCATCTCGCCATCCAGCGTACTGTCAATGATGTAACGGATCTCCTCCTGCGTGAACTCGCCGCCATCCCGCTTCTTCTCAATCAGGAACTCGAACGTCGGCTTGATGAAGCGGCGCGTGGGAATGTTGCGTTTGGTCATTGTGAATTAGGGAAAGGCCCGCGGCAGTGCCGCGTCGCGGAAAAGTTTGCCATCACACTCGATACACAGAATTTGTCGAGCCAAAACAGCCCAGAACCACCCCCGGATAACACCCTGTCGGTGGACCGCCCGCGGTAAGTCCGACCCAACCGTCGACGGTCGAGCTTACTGATAACCAAGCGGTTAATAACCCGACAGTTCTGGAGCTCCATCGGCCATTCCGGCGCGACGGCACCGGGATCGGAGCTGGCCGCCGCGCTCCGCCGGGCCCGAACTCCGCGCTTGCAGGGTCCCCGGGGCCGACTGTGAAGTGACAGGATGCCCGTGTCCTTTCATCTCGCCGACGCCCTGAACTCGGCCCTCAAGTCTGCCGCCGTCCAGGCCGGACTGGAGGCCGATGCCTTTGCGCCGGATGTGCGCACGGCGGACCCGCGGCACGGCGACTACCAAGCCAACGGCGTCCTCGGCTACGCCAAGGCGCGCAAGCAGAACCCGCGCGCCATCGCGGAGAAGCTCGTGGCGGCGCTGCCAGCCGACGTGACCGAGGGCTACGCCGTCGCGATCGCGGGACCCGGCTTCATCAACTTCACGCTCAAGCCGTCGGCGCTGCTCGGCTGGCTGCGGGCCCACGACACCAAGAATCACCTGCGGACGAACGCCGCGTCGGCCAAGCACGGCCAGACCTGGGTCGTCGACTACTCGGCACCGAACACGGCGAAGCAGATGCACGTCGGCCACCTGCGCTCGGCCGTCATCGGCGAGGCGATCTGCCGCATCCTCGAGTTCAGCGGCGCGAAGGTCATTCGCGACAATCATATCGGCGACTGGGGCACGCAGTTCGGCAAGCTCATCTGGGCGTACAAGAATCACCGCGACGAGGCGGCGCTGGCCGCGGACCCGATCGAGGAGTTCGAGCGCCTCTACAAGGTGGGCAATTCCGCCGCGGACGCGGACCCGGCCGTGCTGGAACAGGCCCGGCAGGAGCTCGTGAAGCTCCAGTCCGGCGACGCCACCAATCTCGCGATCTGGCGCCAGATCAACGAGGCCAGCCTCCAGGCCTTCCAGGGTATCTACGACCTGCTCGGCATCCGCTTCGACGTCACGCTGGGCGAGAGCTTCTACAACGACAAGGTCGAGCAGGTGTACCGCGAGCTGACGGAGTCCAAGATCGCGGAGGAAAGCCAGGGTGCCCTCGTCGTGTTCCACCCTGA
The DNA here is from genome assembly GCA_964471615.1 of uncultured Opitutaceae bacterium. Classification (GTDB taxonomy): domain Bacteria; phylum Verrucomicrobiota; class Verrucomicrobiia; order Opitutales; family Opitutaceae; genus Opi-474. The sequence continues at coordinate 25,244 of CAYYGV010000032.1, read as the reverse complement.
GCACCCGCGCTTCAAGACGCAGCCCTTCATCATGCGCAAGGCCGACGGCGCGAGCAATTACGCCTCGACCGACCTCGCGACCGCGCTCTACCGCGCCCTGCATTTCCATGCCGACGGCATCGTGATCGTCACCGATTTCCGCCAGGCCGACCATTTCGAGCAACTGTTCCTCACCGTGAAGAAGTGGTTTGCCGCGAAGCACCACCGCCTGCCGGAGATGCACCACGTCACGTTTGGCGCGGTGACGGGCGAGGACGGCAAGGCGCTGCGGACGCGGGACGGCGGCACGATCAAGCTCAAGGAACTGCTGGCCGAGGCCGAGGCCCGCGCCTACGCGCTCGTGAGCGAGCGCAGCTCCGATCTTTCCGAGGAAGAGCGCCGGGCGATCGCGGGCGTGGTGGGCGTGGCGTCCGTGCAGTACGCCGACCTTTCGCAGAACCGCTCGAGCGACTACGTGTTCGCGTGGGACAAGATGATCTCGCTCGACGGCAACACCGCGGCCTACCTCCTCTACGCGGTGGCGCGGATCCACTCGATCTTCCGCAAGCTGGGCGTGACCGCCGGCGACCTGGCCGGTGAGTCGGCCGGCACCCCGCTGGAGACGCCGGCCGAACTGGCGCTGGCGCGCAAGCTGGTGAAGTTCGCGGACGCGATCCGGCTGGTGACGGACACGCTGCGGCCGCACTTCCTCTGCCTTTACCTGTACGAGCTCGCGGGCGAGTTCAGCGGGTTCTATGCCGCCGACAAGGTGGCGGTGGACGACCCGGCGGTGCGGGCCCGGCGCCTGCTGCTCTGCGCGCGGACGATGCTCGTGATGGAGACCGGCCTCGGTCTGCTGGGCCTGCGCACGCTGACCCGCATGTAGCGCCCTACAAGGCACTATTACTCTTGCTGCTCCCCGGCGGCGCGGCCAGATTCGCGCGCATATGGCCATCGAGGAAATTTACATCCGGAACGAGACGGAGACGGAAGCTCGCGGCCCCTTCAATCTCGAGCAACTGGTCACCCTCGCCGAAAACGGCCAGGTCACCGCCGAGACGCTCTACTACGACGCGGGCACCGAGCAGTGGGTCGCGCTGGGCTCGAACCAGGACATGCTGGCCCAGGTCTTCCCGCAGAAGAAGAAGCTCAAGATCAAGACGAAGGTGAAGATGGAGTCGCTCAATCAGGAGAGCGAGAGCGCCGCCCCGATCACCGTCGATGACATGCTGGCCGCGGCCGAGGGCCGGACGGCCGAGACGGCGGGTCGGGCCGACCCGATGATTGCCATGGCCCGCGCGGCGGCGATCGGCCGCTGGGCGATCGTGCTGATGCTGATTTTGGCGGCCGCTGGCGAGGCGCTGCCCTCGGTCGATGCGATCATGGCGGTCGACGTGGCCAAGCTCATGGCCCACCCGCTGGTCGCGCTCGGTGCGGTCGACCTTATCCTGGCCGTCGTCCTCGCGCTCGGCGTCGTCAGCATCTACCCCTTCATCCGCTTCCGCGCCGCCCTGGGCTTGGGCTTCCTTGGTTTCATTTTCTGGGTCCACGGCCAGCCGATGTCGATCCTGGCCCTCGCGGGCGGCTCGCTCGGCCTCTATGTGTCGACGGTGTTCGTGAGCTACGCGCCGGTGCTGTTCTTCGGTGCGCTCGGCATCGTCGGGATGGGGGCGGTGTCCTGGTTCCTGTTGTCCTGACCGTCGCGGCCCGGCCATGGCCAGTCCCGACCAGCCCGGCAGCCGGCTCGCCCGGTTTTTCCAGCGGGACATCTGGGCGCCCGACCTCTTCCGGGAACGCTCGCTCCGCGCCCGACTTTACGCGATCCTCCGCGTGATCTCGATTACCGGCACGGTCTTCGCGGAGACCAAGGCCGCGAGCCGCGCGGCGGCGCTCAGCTTCAGCTCCCTCCTCGGCATCGGCCCGCTGATCGGGGCCGCGGTGCTCGTCGGCGGCTTCATGCTCGGCCAGAACAGCGACCCGGCCGTCCTCGCGCAGCAGCTCAGCCAGATGATCAAAAGCGTCGCCCCGCAGCTCCAGCAGCTGGAGAGCCTGCAGACGCCCTCGGCCGCCGCGGCAACCGACGCCGGGCTGACCTCGCTCATCCAGGGCATCATCGAGGGCTCGCGGTCCGGCACCGCCGGCGCCGTCGGCGCGCTCACGCTCATCCTGATCGTCCTGCTCCTGTTCAAGTCGATCGAGGACGCCTTCAACGAGATCTGGGGCGTGCGCACCGGGCGCACGCTGGCGATGCGGGTGATGCTGTACTGGACGGTGCTGACGCTCGGCGCGGTGCTCTTCTTCGCCGCGCTGACGCTCCTCGGCGCCGGCGCGTTCATCAACGTCTTCCTCGAGCGGCTGCCGTTCGGCCGCGAGCTGCTCGGCGCCCTGCGCTGGGCGCTGCCGGTGTTCTCGATCATCGCCATGGTCTTCCTGCTGACCCTGTTCTACCGGTTCATCCCGAACACCAAGGTCTACTGGCGGGCGGCGCTGACCGGCGCGATGGTCGTCGCGGCACTGCTCCTGCTGAACAACTTCCTCGCGTTCCTCTACCTGCGTCGCGTCTACCTGGAGAAGAGCCTGTACGGCTCGCTCGGCATCCTGCCGATCCTGATGCTCGGCCTCTACGTGTTCTGGGTGTTCGTCCTGATCGGCGGACAGATCAGCTACGCGGTCCAGAACGCGAACTTCCGCAACAGCCAGGCGGCCTGGGGCCAGCTGAGCGAGGCCATGCGGGAGCGGCTGTCCCTGATCGTGCTCCTGACGGTCTGCCGGCGATTCCGCGTCGCGCTTCCGCCCGTGACCGCGGCCCAGCTCGGCGACCTGCTGCGCGTCCCGACCCAGCTGCTCAACGAGTGCCTGAACCGACTCGTGGACATGCAGCTCCTCACGCCGATCCCGCCGCCGCCGGACGCGGGCCCCACCGACTACTTCTACCAGCCGGCCCGGCCGCTGAGCCACATCACCCTCGCGGAGTTCCGTCGCCTCAACGAGAACCTCGGCCATGACCCGGTGGGCCAGAACCTGGAGCGCATCGACCCCATCCTGCCCCACTACAATGGCGCGATCGAACGCCTCGCCGGGGAATCCCTGCTGCGCAAGAACTTCGAGGAACTGCTGGCCGAGTTCGAGTTCGACGAGTCCCGTCCGCCGTTCGCCATGGGCGATCGCTCTAGACGGTGAGGTGGTTCCGGTATCCGGATTCCGGAAGGACAAACCAGGAAGTCGGCGGGCCTTTGGGCAGGGCCACTACCTGTGACTTTTCGCCCTTGCCACCACCCCCGGGTGACCTAGCGTCAGCGCTTTTCCCTCCATGATTTCCTGGATTCAGCGCTACTTCCAGCAGCACTTCCGCATCATTTTCGCCCTGGTGCTCGCGAGCACGATCATCTCGTTCATCATCGCGTTCGCCCCCGGCTCGAACTTCGGCAAGACCGAGCGCCGGAATGCGGTGACCCGGCCGTTCTTCGGCTACAATCTCGCCTCGCAGGATGACCAGGGCCGGATCGTCGGCGACGCCAGCCTCAGCGCCAATCTCCAGTCCGGCTTCAACGCCCTCGAGGGCGCCGATCTCCAGAACTACGCCTTCCAGCGCGTCGCGGCGCTCTCGCTCGCCAACGAGCTCCATGTCCCGGCCACCACCAAGCAGGAGATCGCCGACTACATCAAGAACCTGCGCGCCTTCGCGGGCCAGGACGGCCAGTTCGACGCGGTCCGGTACGGCCAGTTCCGCGACAACCTCAAGTCCAACTCCCGCCTCACCGAGGCCGATGTCAGCCGCGTGATCGCCGACGACGTGCGCACCGATAAGGTGCAGCGCATCCTCTCCGGCCCGGGCTACGTGCAGGCCCACGACGTGAAGGCCCAGCTCGACCGCGCCGACTCGCTTTGGACGCTGGCGACCGCGACCGCTGACTTCGGGACCTTCAACCCGTCGATCCCGGTGACCGACGCCGCCCTGGCGAAATTCTACGAGGAAAACTCCTTCCGCTACACGATCGCGCCGCGCGTGGTCGTGTCCGTCGCCTTCTTCCCGGCCTCGGCCTACACCGCCAACGTGGCGGTCGGCGAGTCCGAGGTGCGCGCCTACTACGACGCCAATCCGGGCCGCTTCCCGAACCCGGCCGCCAAGCCCGGCGCCAAGGCCGATCCGGCCGCCGACTACGTCGCCGTCCGCGGCCAGGTCGAGGCGGCGCTCAAGCTCGAGCGCGCCCAGCGGTTCGCCGTGAAAGCCGCGTCCGATCTCTCGTTCGCGCTCTATGACGGCAAGATCGAGCCGAGCACGCCCGCGTTCGCCAGTCTCCTCGCCAGCCAGAAGGTCCAGCTCCAGTCGCTCGCGCCGTTCACCCAGGAGGACGGCCCCGCCGAGCTCGGCCACTCGCCCGACATCGCCGCCGAGGCGTTCAAGCTCGGCGCCAGCCGCTCCTACTCCGACGCCCTCGCGGCCCCCGGCGGCGCAGTGGTGCTGTTCTGGAAGGAAACCCTGCCGTCCCGCCAGCCCGCGCTGGCCGAGGTCCGCGACCACGTCGCGGCCGACTACACGGCCAACGAAAAGGGCAAGCGCTTCGTCGAGTTCGGCCGCACCCTCCGCAGCCTGATCGAGAACCGGCTCAAGGCCGGCGACACGTTCGAGAAGGCCGTCGCCTCGGCCGCCAGCGCCACCTCGGTCAAGATCGAGAGCAAGTCGCTCGCGCCGTTCTCGCGCCGCAATCCGCCGAAGGACCTCGACTACTCGGTCGCCGGCGCCATGGAGCGCCTCGAGAAGGGCCAGCTGTCCGACATGGTGATCGCCAAGGATCACGGCCTCTTCGTCTACGCGGTCGACAAGAAGCTGCCGGACCTCAGCGAATCGAGCCCCGGCTTTGCCGCGATGCGCGCCCAGATCGCCGCCGTCAACGGCCGCATCGGCGCCAGCGCCCGCCTCGCCGCCATGGTCGAGCAGGAGCTGAAGCGCACCGAGCCGGCCGCCAAGTAGCCCACGCGCGGGCCGGTCCAACCGCTCATCCCCGGGTCGGACCGTTCAACGCGATTCGCCTCGAAGCCGGACCCCGGCCCGCCGAAGGTGGCGGCATGCCAACCGGCCCCTGTCCCGCCACCCAAATCACGGATGCCGTGAAACTTTCACGGCTCCGGGGCGTCACTCCACCGGGTGCGCCGCGGGAGATTTTCCGCGCCGCGTTCCAGTAACTTTTCGACAGTCGCCGTGTTCTCGTTTTCATTCCCCGACCGCCCCCTTTCATCCATGTCCCGCCACCTCGCCCGCGCCTGCCTGCTCTCGCTCAGCCTCGCCCTCTCGACCGGCCTCCGCGCCCAGGACGCCGCCCCCGCCACGCCGGCGGCTGCGGCCGCCCCGGCGCTCACCCTCGAGACCTGCATCGCCCGGGCCCTGGAGAAGAACTTCTCCCTGCGGATTTCCGGTCTCGGCAAGGATGTCGCCAAGGAGGCCCTGAACGTCGCGCAGTCCGAGTTCGAGCCGACCTTCACCGCGAGCACCCAGCGGACGATGATCCAGACCAGCCCGAATTTCCGGGCTGACAGCACCGACACCCGCCTCGGCGTCGCCCAGCAGCTCACCTCCGGCGCCACCGTCAACCTCAGCTCCAGCCTGAACCGCTCGAGCACCAACCCCGCCGGCGTGACGCTCAACCCGGCCTACAACAGCGACGTCTCGCTCGCCGTCTCGCAGCCCCTCCTCCGCGGCGCCGGCAGCGAGGTAAACCGCGCCACGATCGAGCGCACCCGCCTCAGCGTCAGCATCGCCAACCTGAGCTACAAGGGCAGCGTCCTCCAGGTCGTCCGCGACACCGAGGTCGCCTACTACAATCTCGTGTTCGCCCGCGGCCAGCTCGCCGTGAAGCAGCACAGCCTCGAGCTTGCCCAGGCCCTCTACAACGAGAACAAGGCCCGCCGCTCCACCGGCGTCGCGACCGATCTCGACGTCCTGACCGCCGAGGTCGGCGTCGCCACCGCCCGCAACGGCGTGGTCACCGCCGAGCAGCAGGTCCGCAACAGCGAGGACGCGCTGCTCGCCCTCACCGGCCAGACCGAGTTCAACACCGCCGTCGGCGCCGTCAGCCTGCCCGAGATCGCCGATCCGACCCCGTCCTTCGACGTCTCCTACAAGCTCGCCCGGGAAAACCAGCCGGACTACCGCTCGACCGAGGCGGCCATCAAGCAGTCCCAGATCGACGCCAACACCGCGAAGAACGGCGCCCTCCCGAGCCTCAACCTCGGCGGCGCCGTCGGGCTCAACGGCACCGACCGCACCTACGGCAGCTCGTTCGACCGCGCCCGCGACGGCGACGGCCGCAGCTGGCAGGTCGACCTTTCCCTCAGCGTGCCGTGGGGCCTCCACGCCGACCGCGCCCGCTACCGCAGCGCGCTCGCCACGATGCGCCAGCAGCAGGCCCGCCTCGAGCAGTTCGACCAGACGCTCATCGTGCAGGTCCGCTCGGCGGTCCGCGCCGTCGAGACCAGCCAGCAGAGCGTCGAGATCTTCACCAAGGCCACCGAGCTCGCCGTGAAGCAGTACGAGCTCCAGCTCGCCCGCTTCAAGGCCGGCCTCTCCACGAGCCGCCAGGTGCTCGAGAACCAGGACGACCTCGAGGCCGCCCGCGTCAACGAGCTCCTCGCCCGCGTCAATCTCCGCACTGCCCTGGCGAACCTCCACCAGCTCGAGAGCAGCTCGCTCGACCGGTACCACATCACGCTGGCCGATTGACCCCGCCGCTCGCCATCCGCACCACGCTCTGGTGCTGGCTGATCGCCGCCCTCGCTGCCGGCCGCCTCGCGCTGCTCCAGCGCCTCCCGATGCCGGCCGTCCAGGGCGTCCTGTTCGGGCTCGTGCTCTTGCAGATCGCCGCCTACCGCAACTGGCCGGTATGGCGCGACTGGGCCGACCGCCTCAATCTCCGCCTCGTCGTGGGCCTGCATCTCACCCGGCTGGTCGGGTTCTACTTCCTCTACCTCTACGAGCGTGACCGTCTCCCGTACGCCTTCGCCGTGCCCGGCGGCATTGGCGACATCATCGTCGCCGTCCTCGCGCTCGCCGTCATCGCCATCCCGCTCGCGCCCAAGGCCCGCCTGCACGCCATCTCGATCTGGAACGTGGTCGGCCTGCTCGACATCCTCCTCGTGGTCTCGACCGCCGCCCGCCTGGGCCTGGCCGACCCGCGCTCGATGCGAGAACTGACGGTCCTTCCCCTCAGCCTGCTGCCGACTTTCCTCGTGCCGCTGATCATCGCGTCCCACGTGCTGATCTACGTCCGGACCCGCCGTGAGTTTGCCGCGGCTGGATGACGCTTGGCATTGGTTGTTCGCGGTGAGGTTAGGTTGCCACGAAGATCACGAAGGGCACCAAGGGCAGGCCGTAGGTCCTGGCCCTGTATGCTGCGGGTGCGCCGATCCATTCGTCCTAGAGCGAATGCGGGCGCGAACCGAATTCTGCGCCTTTTGCGCCTCCTTGCGGCACCCCCTCTGGGCTAGCCTGTCAGGTGCTCGACGGTGACCTTGGCGCCGTCCAGCTGGGTGCGGAACCATGTGCGCTGTTTCTTCACCAGCGCCCGGGTGTTTTTCACGATCGTCGCCGCCAGGTCCGCCTCGGGCAGTTCGCCGTCGAACAGGTCCAGCACCTCGCGATAGCCGATCGCCTTGGCCGCGCTGGGATTGTCCCGCAGCCCAGCCGCCTCAAGCCGGCGCACTTCCGCCACCAGCCCGGCGCGCAGCATCGCGGCCACCCGTTGCTCGATCCGTGCGTTCAGGTCGTCCGCGGCTCGCTCGAGCAGAGTGATCTCCACGGTCCAGTCGGCAAACGGTCCCGGTTGACGCGCGAAGTCCGCGGCCAGTTCCATCACGGTCCGGCCCGACGCCAGGCAGCGCTCCAGCGCCCGGGCCACGCGGCGCGGATTCGCCACGTCCAGCGTCCCAAGGCCGCCGGGGTTCAAAGCCTGCAGCCGGGCGACCGCCTCAGCCGGCGCGAGGGCCGTCACTTCCGCGCGGATCGCCGCCGGCACCGCCACGTCATCCGCCACCGGGGCGAGAAAGCTCTTCAGGTAAAACCCGCTGCCCCCCGTCACCAGCACCTCCCGGCCCCGCGCCGTGATCTCCCGCACCGCCGCCAGCGCCCGCGTCACGTACTGCGTGACATCCATCCGCTCCGTGAGGTCGAGGATGTCGATGAGGTGATGCGGCACACGCGCCTGTTCGGCGGCGGTTGGCTTGGCCGTCCCGAGGTCCATGCCGCGGTAGAACAGGAGCGAGTCGCACGACACGATCTCGGCGCCGCGGCGCTCCGCCCACGCCAGCGCCCGCTCCGTCTTGCCGACGGCGGTGCAGCCGGTGAGCACGTGCAGGATCGGTTTCATGCTCGCCCCGGAAGGCGGCGCGGCATCCGCGCCGTCACAGTGCGTTGAACGCCAGGGCGCGATTGCGGCCCCGCGACTTCGCGGCGTACAGGGCCTTGTCGGCCGCCGCCACAAGCGCCTCCACCGAGGCGGCGTCCGCCGGGATCGACGCGGCGCCGGCGCTCACGGTCACCTTCAGCTCCGGCACGCCGTCGAGCGACAGCGGGGTGGCCCGGATGCCGGCGACGGCGCGCTCGGCGGCGTCGAACGCCACCTTGGCGTCGGCCTGCATGATGATCAGCGCGAACTCCTCGCCGCCGAACCGCGCGGCGCGGTCCACGTCGCGGAGCCCCTTGGTCAGCCGGGCCGCCACTTCCTGCAGCACGCGGTCGCCAACCTGGTGGCCGTAGGTGTCGTTGACCGACTTGAAATGGTCGATGTCGATCAGCACGAGGGCGAACGGATGACCGAACCGGCGCGAGCGCTCATGTTCCTCCGCCATGATGCGGTCGAACTCGCGGCGGTTCAGCAGGCTCGTCAGCTGGTCGCGCGTCGCCAGCCGCCGCAGCGCCTCGAGCGTCTCGCCCAGCTTGAGCGCGTACCGCAGCGAGCGCTCCAGGGAGCGCGAGGTGATCTCGCCCTTCACCAGGTAGTCGAGCGCGCCGGCGTTCATCGCCTCGATGTCGACCTTCTCCGACGACTCGGCCGTGAGGAATACGATCGGCGTCCGCGCGCCGCCCGCAACCGCGGCCTTGATCAGCTCGAGGCCGTTGCGGTCGCCGAGCTGGTAGTCCAGGAGACACGCGGAGTACGAGCCCTCGAGCAACTTGGTCATGCCCTCCTCGTAGGTCGCCGCCCACTCGAGTTCGAATCGCTCTCCCCGGAAATTCTGGAAATGCGCCTGCGTGAGCCGGAATTGCATCCGGTCATCGTCGATCATCAGGATTTTGCGGGTCATGAGGAAAGCGCGTGCGCCGGGGTCCCGGCCAGTTCCGCCAGGCCGTCGGCCACCGTGGTCCGGGCGTTGAATCCAAGCTCCGCCGCCGCCAGGTCGGGCGCACCGAGCGAGTGCACGATGTCGCCGGCCCGGGCCGGCGCGTGCAGCGGTCCCGGCACCCCGGGATGGTGGCGGCCGAACACCGCCGCCAAGTCCAGCAGCGAGGTCGAGCGCCCGGTGCAGATGTTGGCCGCACCCGAGGCCAGACCCGGCCGGGTGGCCGCCAGCAGGTTGGCGCGGGCGACATCGCGCACTGCGATGAAGTCCCGGGTCTGCTGTCCGTCGCCGAAGATCGTCACGGGCTTCCCCTCGGCATAGCGGCGGGCGAAGATCGAGATCACGCCCGAGTAAGGCGACGAGGGATCCTGTCGCGGGCCGAACACGTTGAAGTAGCGCTGGCACCGCACGGTCAGGCCGTAGGTCGCCGCATGACCCAGCAGCAGGTCCTCGGAGGCCAGCTTCGCGGCGCCGTACGGGCTCACCGGTCGCTTCACGGCGCCCTCCCGCACCGGCAGGTCGGCGGTGTCGCCGTAGAGTGCGGCCGACGAGGCAAAGACGATCCGCCTGACCTGATGCAGCCGCGCCGCCTCGGCCACGAGCTGGGTCGCCTGGACGTTCAGCACGAAGTTCAGCTCCGGGTTCGCGATGCTTTCCTGCACGCTCACCAGCGCGGCGAGGTGGATGATTGCCTCCGGGCGGGACCGCGCAACGAGGCCGGCCAGCGCGCCCGGGACCGCCACGTCGAGCTCATGGAACTCGAATCCGGACTGCCGGGACGCCCCGGCGAGATTCTCGCGGCGGCCGGTGCGGAAGTTGTCCACGCCCACCACCCGATGCCCTTCGGCCAGCAGCAAGTCCGTCGTGTGACTGCCGATGAAACCGGCGGCGCCCGTGACGAGGATCGTGGCCATGGCTGGACAGTAGGTGGCTGGATTCAGGCGGAGCAAGCCCGCGTCATGTGCGTGAAAATCGTGGCCGGGATCAGCGCCTCACTCCCGCGGCGAGCTCTCCGGCAACCGCGGCGATCCGCGCCAGCATCTTGGCCGGCGAACCGAGGTGATCCTTGATGCAGTTGACCAGGGCGCTGCCCACCACCACGCCGTCGGCCTGCGCCGCGACCTGCGCGACCTGGGCCCGGGTGGAGATGCCGAAGCCCACGGCCACCGGGAGCTTGGTCCGCGCCCGGATCCGGGCGACGGCCTCCGGGATGCCCCCGGCGGAATCCTGGCGCACACCCGTCACACCCTCCCGGGAAACATAGTAGATGAAACCGGTGGCAGCCGCGGTGATGGTGCCGAGGCGCGAATCCGGTGTCGTCGGGGCGACGATGAAAACCGTCTCCAGCCCGTGGCGGCGGCAGGCCGTCAGCACCTCGCCGGCCTCCTCGGGCGGGAGGTCCAGCGTGAGCAGGCCGTCGAGACCCGCGGCCTTGGCGTCGCGGATGTAGGCCTCGACCCCGTTCGCGAAGACCAGGTTGTAATAGGTGTAGAAAACGAGCGGTGCCGCCGGGAACTCGGCGCGGAGTTTCCGGACCAGCTCCAGCACCCGGGCCGGGGTCATGCCGGCCTCGAGCGCCCGCTGCGCCGCCAGCTGGTTGGTGGTGCCGTCCGCCAGGGGATCCGAGAACGGCACGCCGAGCTCGAGGACGTCCACGCCGTGGCGCAGGAGCGTGCGGCAGACCTCGAAGGACGTGTCAAAATCCGGGTCGCCGGCGCAAACGTAGCCAACGAAGGCGGCGCGATTCTCGGCCCGGGCGCGGGCAAAAGTGTCGGCAAGACGGGACATGGGAACCCTCACCTCAAGGGCAAAGCCCGCGCGGTGCAACGGTGGTTTTGGTCATGACACCGTTCCGCCGGCCCTCGCCGTCCGCGCCAGCGTGAAATCCACCAACACGGGACGGTGATCCGAGATGAAGGTGCGCACGATCTCGCTGCGGATGTCGAGGCACGCGGGCGGCAGGAACACGAAGTCGAGCAGCCGGCTGGGCAGCGGCGACGGGAACGTCCGGCCCTTCTGCGGATGCAGCACGTAGTCGTGGTAGTCGGACAGATGGGAAAGCAGCGTGGCGGTGGCGTCGGGGCTGGTGCCGGGATTGTTAAAATCGCCGCAGATGATCGGGGGCACGTCCCAATGATGCCGGCGCCCGTGGTGTTTTTCCCGGAGCCACGCGAGCATGCGGCCGAGCTGGCGGATGCGGTGGGCGCGCGAGCTGAAGTGGAGATGGAGATTCACCATCGGCAGGCGGCGGCCCTCGAGGTCGAACTCGGCGTACAGGAAACCCTTTTCCCCGACGCTGCGCTGGCCGAACACGATGGTCTCGCTCGCGATGATCGGGTGACGCGAGAGGAAGGCGTTCCCGTAGGAGAGATTGAGCAGGCCCTGGCGGCGGGTGTTGATGCCGAAGACGGCGTGCTTGTACCCGGAATGGAGGCGCAGGTACTCGAGATGGTCGAAATTGCCCGCCCAGCGGGAGCACTCGTCAATCTCCTGCAGGCCCACGACGTCGGGCTTCAACTGCTCGATCAGCCGGGCGATCTTGCGCAGGTTGAGGCGCAGCTTCCGTTGGGACGTGAGCCCCTGGATGGGATTCAGTCCGCGGCCATGGGCGATGTTGAAAGTGAGGAGCCGAACCCGCTGCATGTCGCAGCTACAGGCTAACCTGGGCGGCGGACGGGGCAATGGGATTCGGGACGCTTGGGCCCTCCTTCGCTGAAGCTTCGGAGGGCATTTTTTCGCTGGGCGAAAAAATGGGGCGGCCAACGGGACTCGAACCCGCGACCCCAAGATCCACAATCTTGTGCTCTAACCAACTGAGCTATGGCCGCCGTAAAGAGCCGAAAACGCTCACGACCGGGCCGCATGCTGTCAATCCCTTCCTCCGGTTTGGGCGGAGTCCGTCGATTTTCTCCGCGACGGCCTCCGCTCCCACCCTTTCCTCACTTCCGAAATGGATTAGCGGCATTGGCTTGTGCTTCGGACTCCAGTTGATATCCGAGTCTGTCACCGATTACCCCCGCCGGCGCCTTGAGTCCGCACCGGCCTTGTCGGCCCCCCATGAATCGCGTCTTCCTTCTCGCGGTGTTTGTCTCCGTTTGCGCCCTGGCCTCGGCCTCGCCGATGCCGCCGGGAATCGACCCGGATGCGACCTACAGCGGTTCGTATGTCTTCGAGCGGCCGCCGGGGTTCACGGCCGCGGAGTGGCGCGAGGTGCTCCGCGCCATGATGCAGCAACTCCAGGCCGCGGGCGCTGCCGGAGACACGGCGCTGTCCCAAAATGAGATGATCGTCCACTTCCACCACGTTCCCGGCTCGACTCTCCCGGACATCTACAATCTCCCCAACGTGCGGGTTTCAAACCTCACCAAGGATCCAAAGGAGGAGCCACCGGCCGAGGAACCGCCGCCGACTCCCGCACCCCAGCCCGCCACCCCCGCGAGTCAGCCGTGGACGGGCAACGGTCCGCTATCCGAGGACGGCTCCCGCGGCATTCCGGTCAAGAACACCAGCGGTCCCTTTTATCAGGAGGAGGACCAGCCGAAGGAGGCTTCCGCCGCGCCCGCGCCCAAACCGTCCACCCGACCGAACGCCCCGGTCAAATCCGGCCCCGGCAATGGCGATCTCTCGGATGAGGACGCGCGCCTGAAGCCCGTGGGCTACACCTCCGCATCTTCGCACCAAGGCGAACCCGTAGGCTACACCTCCGCATCCACGCACCAAGGCGAACCCGTGGGCTACACGAACGGTCCGTTCGTCAAGGACCCGCCGAAGTCCAAGCCCGCGAACGACCGCGAGCTCACCGTGGAGGATTTCTGGGCGGAGCCGACGAACGTGTGGGACCGCAACTCGACCGCCTACGGCGACGGCAGCCGCATTATCTACGTCAAGCTGAAGGGCAAGTCCCAGCCGCAGCGCATGCGCTTCGACGTCGCCAAGCAACTCGGCTACCTCCCGGCCACCCTCGCCCCCGGCGACGTCCCCACGAAGGAACCATGAAGCGCCGCGTTCCGCGCCGGCCCGACGGATTTATCCGTTCGGTTACCATGATTATTTCTTGCGACCCCATTCGACGTCCTTATCGGTCATTGCACGGCATGGGTACTTCATTGGCGTCCAGCGCTTTGATTGCCTCCCGCGCGAGCCTCACCGCTGAGTCCAGCGGCCATTGGCACGGGGAGCGACGTCGTCCCACGCCACGCTGGGTCGGCTCCGGCTGACCCACGGCGACTTTCCCTCCTACGAACCTACCCCACAACATGCGCGCCCTCCGAACCATTGCAGCCATCGTGCTGAGCGGACTGCTGCTCGTCGTGCTCCTGCTCGGCGGCTTGGTCCATCAGCTCAACCGCACCGCCCTCAACGCCGACTTCCTCGCGGAGCAGATCCAGCGGCTCGATCTGCTCACGCTGGGACGCGACAAAGTCCTGGCGGATTTGTCCCCGGAGATGCGCGAATCGGCGCAGGCCGTCATGGACGCGATCCTGGCCGAACAGCGGGGCCACATTAATCAGCAGGTTCAGTCGGTGCTTCGGTCGTCGGTTGGCTATCTCCGCGGTGATCTGCCCAAATTCGATTTCTCGATCGATGCCGAGCCGATCGTGCAAAGTCTGCTCCACGCACTTCCGGCCCAACTGCGCGAGCACCCGCCGGAGGCGCTGCGCAACGCGAGTCCCGCGGAGCAGGAGCAAGCCATCGCCGGCATTGTCCAGCACCTCGAGGAAGAGATCCGGCATTTCGTGAAGCCCGGCGAGCGGATCACGCTTGCTGCGGTGGCCGGCGACGAAGGCATCAAGGGCCTCGTGAAGGCCCTGGGCGAGGCCCGGGAGCGCGTGGAGTTGTTCCTCTTGCTCTATCATGTCGCCATCGGCCTCGCGGTGGTGCTGGCCGTGCTGCTGGTCCTCGCCGGATCGCTGCGCTGGCTGGGCGCGGTGGGGATCGTGGCCGGAACTGGGCTTTGGGTCTGCCAGTTCCTCATGAAATCGGTCCTTTCGCTCACGATGGCCGGTTATGCTGCCCAGCTTCCTGAGAGCATACAGACCAAGTTGCCGCCGATTTTCGGGGCCGTGGCCGCCCCGCTGGGCTCGCTGGGCCTAGCCGTGCTTGCGATCGGCGTCGTGGCCCTCGGACTTTCATTCGTGAAATTCCGCCGCGCCGCGGCGGTCGCCGCGGCCCCGGTCGTCGCACCGCCGCTCGTCGCTGCGGCCAGCACGCCTCCGCCCGCGGCCGCCGTGGCTGCCCCTCAGCCTGTGGTCGTGGCTCCGCCACCCGCCGCCCCAGTGGCGACCCCAGTGGTTGCCCCGGCAGCGGCCCCCGCGCCTGCGCCGATCGCTGCGCCAACCGGCACACCATTCTGGAAGAACCGCTGGGTGCTCATCGGCTCCGGTGTGGCGGTCGTGCTGATCGGTCTCTGGGCCGGTGATGTCACGAACCGCTACAAGGCCTCCGAATGGGCCAAGCGCGGGCAGCGCGCCTTCCTCAATTCCGACTGGAGCGGCGCGCTCGAGGCCCTGAAGGAGGCCACGCTGGCCCGGCCGACGGATTTCGACTACCGCCGCGACTACGAGACGATGCAGGAGCGCTGGCTGCGCTCCCAGAGCGACAGCCTCGCCGGCCTGTCCGCGGAGGAGGCCTTCCAGCGTCTCGGCACCGACGCGCCGCGCTACAGCCCGATGCTCACCGAGCCGTTCGCCTCGCAGTTCCGCGCGCTGGTGAACCAGAACCGCGAGAAGGTCCGCGCCAACGTCGCCCGCGCCTTCGACGCCGCAATGGCGCTGTCGGACGAGAAGAAATTCAAGGATGCCTACGCGGCGATCGAGAAGCTCCGCCCGCTGGCCGCGCTCTACCCGCAGTTCAAGGAGCGCGAGGACAAGGTGAAGATCGCGGAGGTGGTCGCCGGGATGGAGGAGGCGGATCACCTCACCCAGGCGAACAATTTCACCGACGCCTACGCCGCCCTCGATCGGGTCAAGCTGAACGCCGGCCTGATCCGCGACCGCTATGACGACGCCCGGTGCGGCGTGCAGGTGATGGACCTGATGCACCGACTGCAGGAAGCCGTCCAGCTGTCCGAGAAGGGCGAGTTCGCCCGCGCCAATAGCGCGGCCGAGGAGGCGGGTAAGTTCCTCAAGCAGCTCACCGCCACGCCGGCCTTCATGTCCGCCTACAACCGCGCCGTGGCCGACCTCCCGGCCGCGCGCCGCGGCGACGCGAACCTCGAGAAGAAAGTCGCCGAGAGCCAGCGGACGATCCGCCGCAACATCGTCCAGCACACCGGCGCGCAGCTGGCGCAGGCGCTGGCCGGCGGCAACGCGGCCAAGGTGCAGGACGTGCTCGACAACTACGCGACCCTCACCAACCAGACGCTCGCGGTCCACGCGGACGATCTCCTCAACGAAAAGAGCTTTCCCCGGTTCCTCGACCAGCTGACCGACCTGCGCATCCGGCCCGCCAGCGAGGCGGAGCGCACGAACCGCGCGGATCTCATCATCGTCGAGTACCTGCGTTCCCGCTTCAAGGAGCGCGACGAGGTGGTGCGCTTCCTCGGCGACAGCTACCTCGATTGGGCCGGCGACCTGGCGCACAAGGACCTGCCGGGCACCGCGCTCTACACCCTCGAACTCGCCAAGCGCGTGTCCGGCCGGACCAACCCCGCGCTCGAGACCGATCTCCGCAAGGGCATCAACCAAATCTACGCGTTCTCGCTCTACCTTCCGCCCACCGCCAGCGAGCAGGGCGACAATCCGCGGCTCACCGCCGCTTGCCGCAACACCATCAAGGAGCTCCTCGGCCGCGTTGGCGGCGGCATCAAGTTCGACGAGGCCCCGCGCGAGGCCGGCGCGCCGCCGGCGCAGATCGAGCTGCGGACGACCCTCTCGGGCATCGAGACCGCGCAGGATCACGCCGACCAGACGATCACGGGGACCTACCAGAGCGGCTGGCGCAACGAGAGCAACCCCGACTACTACGAGCTGCAAAACCAGCTCCAGGTGGCGCAGAACGAGTACAACCAGATCGCGCAGGCCAACGCCCAGACCCAGGACATCTACAACAACAACGCCAGCAATCTCGGCACCTTTGGCGCCGTGCTCGCCGGCGTGTCCTCGGCTGTGGGCAGCGCGGGCATGCAGGACGCCCAGAACCGGATCAACCAGCTCAACAGCCAGCTCGCCCAGACGCCGAGCGTGCTGCAGAAGCCCGTCTACGCCGAGGCCAGCTACCAGATCACCACCCACACCATCGCCCATCGCGTCACCCTGACGACCACGGTCTTCGTGAACGGCGAGCAGGCGGGTTCGCGGACCTGGACCTCCGATTTCGGCTACACCACGCAGGAGTCCCCGGGCGACTCGCGCCTGAAGGCCGCGCCCATCCGGCCGCGCTACCTCGACAAGTCCGCCGTGGTTGACCGGCTGGGCCGCGGGCTGACCGAACGCCTGGCCGCCCAGCGCGAGCAGCTGCTGCAGTCCGTCGCCGATGGCACCTTCAAGGTCGTTTCCGGCAACATGGGCGCCGATGCCGATGCGCTGAATGGCGAGGTCGGCTGGAGCCTCGCGACCGTCTGGCTCGCCGGTGGACTGAAGGTCGCCGACTACGCCGAGCGCGAGAAGGCGGTCCGCCAATCCCTTGGCCTGCCGCTCGGCACCGCCGAGGCCGTGACCTCCGGCAACAGCGGCCGCCGGCCCAACAACGCCGGCTCCGCGCCCTAAGGCCCGGAGGTTGCCCACGGAACACACGGAACACGCGGAAATCGGAGGACCATCCGTTCCTGGCGGATCGGCTTCCGCGTGTTCCGTGTATTCCGTGGGTAACACCCTCCGTCGCGGGTTCAGCGGGCAGTTTACTTTTGCGCTGAAAACGCTACGATCCGGTCAACGACCCACCGGATTTTGACCGGTACTCCTCCGGCCGCCCGGCGGGCCCAACCAAGGAGGACGTATGCCAGCGAACAAAGTCAGGGAGTACCTCGACAGCCGCGGCGTGAAGTACGTGACGATCCGGCACTCGCCGGCAGTCACGGCGGCCGAAGTCGCCGCGTCCGCCCATGTGGCCGGACGCGATTTTGCCAAGACCGTGATCGTCTGGATCGGCGGGAAGCCCGCGATGGTGGTGCTGCCAGCCAGCCGGCGCATCGTGCTCCACGATCTCCGCGAGCTGCTCGACTCGCCCGAGGCGCGCCTCGCGACCGAGGAGGAGTTCAGCGACCTCTTCCCCGACTGCGAGCTGGGCGCCATGCCGCCGTTCGGCAACCTCTACGGCCTGCCCGTCTACGTGGAGCCGAGTCTCGCGAAGGAACCCGAGATCGCTTTCAACGCCGGGTCCCACACCGAGATCATCAAGATGTCCTACGCCGACTTTGAGGCCGCGGTTCGCCCGATCATCCTCGAGTTCATCACGACCTCGGCCTCGCGGCCGTGACCGCCCCGCCAGGGCGGGGCGGGAGTCGAAAGTCGAAGGTCCCAGGTCGAAGGAGGCTAGCCCGCTTTCGACTTTCGACCTGTGACTTTCGACTCTTAACCCGGGCTCCGTCCGTCTCACATCCCCATCCGCTCCCAGCCGCGGCGTGATGGATCGCGCGGCGGCAGGCCGAGGATTTCCCGGCTGAGGTCGACGTAGTACCGGTAGTTTTCCAATGACGTCCCGTTCGGGATCTGGTGGTCGATGCCGAAGGCCACGCCGCCCGTACGCATGAGCGGCTGCAGCTTGTACTCGAGTTCGCGCCGGATCGCCGCCTTGTCCTGGAGCAGGCAGAACTTGTCGATTCCGCCCAGCATCATCAGCCGGTTTCCGTGCTGCCGCCGCAGCTCGACCATGTCCATGCCCGCGGCGGGTTCCATCGGGTAGATGCACGTGATGCCGCAGTCGAGGAGCGCGGGAATGACGGCGTTGACGTTACCGTCGGTGTCCATCTGGAAGATCCGCGCCCCGCGCTCCGCCAGCGGTTCCCATAGCGCCCGGTAGTACGGGCGGAAGTGTTCCTCGATCTGCCGCGGACCTACCAGCGGGCCTGACTTGCCGGCGAAGTCCTCATGCACGGACAACTGGTCGATTTTCAGCACCCGGCTGATCGGCTCGAGCACACGGCGCGTCGTGTCGAGCAGCGTCGCCATGATGTCGGCCACCAGCTCGGGCTGTTCGTAATACGCCAGGCAGGCGATCTCTTCGCCCATCAGGTCGCGCGGCATATCGAACGCCCCCGGCATGTAGGCCCGGATGAGCGCGCCCTGCTCCCGCGCCTTCTGGGCCGCAGCCACCTCGTCCCAGTTGATCCGATCCGGGGCGAACTCGTAGAACGGCTTAACCCGCCGCCAGTCGTCCATGTTCCGGACCGGGAAATTCATCGGCAGCGCGTGGGTCGCCGTCTTCTTCAACAGCATCAGCGTCCGGCCGAGAAAATCGCGCTGCACGAGCTTCTCTGGCGTGTCCTCAAGCGTGACCGGCGCCGGCCCGCGCGGCAGCGGGTGACCGCCGAAGTCCACTATCGGCACGTAATCCCAGTCGAAGGCCGTCAGGTTGATCTCGTCCTCGGTCGCACCCTGCGCCCGCCATTCGTCCTCGAGTCCCACCAGCGGCCCGAAAAGCTCGATGAACATCTGCCGCGGCGCCGCAGCCGACGTCATCAGCTCAAGATACTGGTCGCGGTGAAACTTCATGGGGTCGTCGGCCCAAATCGAAGAGCCACCCGCCCCCGTAAGCTAGCCCGTAACCTCCGCAGTTCTTGCCGAACGATAAGCAGACGTTGGCCCTGGCGGAACGCCGGGGGCAGTGACGAGGGACGAGTTGGATTTCAGCAGGTCGGCCAGTTCGAGAGTTGGTTCGTCTAGTCACTTGTCACTCGTCCCTCGTCACTCCCAGTATGCCTCATGCTGTTCTGGTTGAAGAAGGCGATCGCCTACTGGCTGATGCCGCTGCCGTTCGGGCTGGGCCTGATAGTCGTCGGGCTGTGGCTGATGCGGAACGAGCGGCGGGTTCGGTTGGGGCGCGGCTTGGTGATCGCGGGGACGATTCTGCTGGTGGTGCTGAGCAACAAGCAGGTGGGACAGGCGCTGCTCCGGCCGCTGGAGACCCAGTACGCGGCGATCCCGGAGATGGCACCAGGTGCCCCAGTGCCGACGGCCCTAGCCGGTTGCCGGGCGATCGTGGTGCTGGGTGGCGGTCACGCGGACACTCCAGGCCTGGCAGCCAGCCAGCGGCTCAGTTCCTCCGCACTGGCGCGGCTTACCGAGGCGGTGCGGCTGGCGCGGATGTTACCCGACGCGCCCCTGGTGCTGTCCGGTCCGGCCGATGGCGCGGGCGAGACCCACGCGGCGGTGCTGGCGCGGGCGGCGGTTTCGCTCGGAGTGGCCCCTGGAAGACTGGTGCTGATTGACTCGGCCCGGGACACCGACGACGAGGTGCAGGAACTGAAGCGCCGGTTTGGTCCCGCCGTGCCGCTGGCGCTCGTGACCTCGGCCTGGCACATGCCCCGCGCGATGGGCCTGATGCGGCGGGCCGGCATGACCGCGGTCCCCTGCCCGACCGACTACCTTACCAAGCCCAACCCCGAATTCCGCTTCAGCGACTGGACCTGCGACCTGTCCGGCCTGGAACGGAGCACCTGGGCGGTCTATGAGCGCCTCGGCACCCTCTGGGCCCGGTTGCAGGGGAAGATCTAGGGGCGTTGGGACGGGTTGAAGGTTGAAAGACGGGTCCCCGGCAGATGCCGCTCCACGGGCGCCAAGGGCCCCGGGCTAGCGCAGGGAATCGGTTCTGGCCCTCCTGCCTGTCATTCTGAGCGAAGCGAAGAATCCAGTTAACGTCCGCCATCAGCTTCGGCCACGTCCCACTGGATTCTTCACTGCGTTCAGAATGACAAGCGTGGTGTAAAGACCCGCGTTGGCCCGGCCTGGTCATCTTTCAACCTTCAACTTTCAACGCTCAACGCCCAGCAATCGACTTTTCCACTTCCCATCCCTCGGGCACCCGGATACCCCTGAGTCCTTATGGAGTGGCTAAAGAAACTCTTCGGAAAAGAGGAAAAGTTCTTCGACCTGCTCGAAGCCGGTGCCGGTGAGGCCAAGACCAGCGTGAACCTGCTGGCCCAGTACCTCAACACGCTCGGCACCGGTGGCCCGCCGGCCAACCTCGACGACTTCGTGCAGTCTCGCCGGAAGGAAAAGCGCATCCGGCATGAGATGACCGAGCAGCTCAGCCGCACGTTCGTCACGCCGCTCGAGCGCGAGGACATCGAGGCCCTCTCCTTCGCCCTTTACCGCATCCCGAAGGCCGTCGAGAAGATCGTCGAGCGCCTGTCCATCTACCCGGGCCGCGTCCCGCACGCCGCCTTCCAGCGCCAGGCCGAGCTGCTCAATCTCGCGGCCGACGCCGTCGTGTTCATGGTCAAGGAACTCCGCGGTGGCACCGACATGGAAAAGATCCGCGAGGCCAACGACCGCCTGCAGTACGCCGAGGGCGAGGCCGACAAGGTCATGCTCACGCTGCTCAAGGACCTTTACCACGGACCCTACGACGCCAAGGAGTTGGTCATCCTCCAGGAGATCTACGAGATGGTGGAACAGGCCGTGGACCGGTGCCGCAACGCCGGCAACATCGTCGTCCAGATTGTCCTGAAGCACTCCTGAGCCGCCTGACGCCCCCGCGCCATGACGCTCTTCCTGCTCGTTCTGCTGGCCGCGCTGGTCTTCGAGTACATCAACGGCTTTCACGACACGGCCAACGCGATCGCGACGGTGGTGTCGACCAAGGTCCTGCCACCGCGCTGGGCCGTGGTGTGGGCCGCCGTCTTCAATCTGATTGGGGCCCTGATGGGCACCGCCGTGGCGACCACGATCGGCAAGGGGCTGGTCGACACCCAGTATGTCACCATGGGAACCGTCATGGGGGCCCTCCTGGCGGCGATCATCTGGGGCCTGTTCACCTGGTGGCTGGGACTGCCGTCCAGTTCGAGCCATGCGCTGGTGGGCGGTCTCTGCGGCGCCGCGCTGGCCACGGCGAGCGGCGACTGGAAGGTTCTGCATTGGTCGATCGTCGACTCGAAGGGTGTGGCCACGGGGCTCTGGCCGAAAATCGTCCTGCCGATGATCGCCTCGCCTTTGCTGGGCTTCGCGGGAGGTCTGGTCCTGATGTACCTCTTGATGGCGGCAATGCGAAGGCTGACTCCACGGACCGTCGGCCGCATCTTCGGCAAGGCTCAGCTAATCAGCGCGGGCTTCATGGGTTTCAGCCACGGCTCGAATGACGCGCAGAAGACCATGGGCATCATCGCCCTCGCCCTTTTCACCGGCACGACCCAGGGCGCGTTCAATGACCTGCCCGCCTGGGCCGGCTTTCTCCGCACCCCGCAATTCCATATCCCGTACTGGGTGATGCTCACCTGCGCCCTGACGATGGCGGCCGGCACTGCGGCCGGCGGCTGGCGCATCATCCGTACCATGGGCCACAAGATGGTGAAGATGCAGCCCGTGCACGGCTTCGCGGCCGAGACCACCGCCGCCGCTATCATTCACGGTGCATCCACTCTCGGCGTGCCGGTATCCACCACCCACGTGATTGCCACGTCCATCATGGGCGTAGGCGCCACCAAGCGCTTCAGCGCCGTGAAGTGGGGACTCGTCGGCCGCATCGTCTGGGCCTGGGTCCTGACCCTACCCGTGACCGGCCTCCTCGGTTACCTTTTCGTCCACGCCATTAATATGGCAAAGTGATTTGCGGTCAGTAACGAGGGACGAGTGACAAGGGACGAGTCAGACCGGCCGAGGTGCTACGGTTCGGCCTCGTCACTCGTCACTTGTCCCTAGTCACTCTGCAGCGGGCAGCGTGAAGTAGAATGCGGCGCCTTGGCCGGGCTCGCTCTCGACGCGCACCTGGCCGCCGTGCGACTGAACGACGTGCTTTACGATCGCGAGGCCCAGGCCCGTGCCGCCCTGCTCGCGGGAGCGGGCTTTGTCGACGCGGTAGAATCGCTCGAAGACCCGCGAAAGTGATTCGGGCGGGATGCCCGGGCCGTCGTCGCGTACGCAGAGCTCGACCTGGTCGTTTCCGATCGACCGGCCGGTGACCGTCAACTGGCCGCCGGCGCGCCCATACTTGATGGCGTTGTCCACGAGGTTCGAGAGCACTTGCCGCAGTCGGTTCGGGTCGGCACGGGCGGCCATCCCGGAGGGAACCTGGTTTTCCAGCCGGACGTTGCGTCCCTCGGCCCGCTTGGCGAGGTCGCCGAAAACTTCCTGTACGGCCGCATGCAGGGGCGCGGTCTCGAGTCGAAGCTCGATCCGGCCCGAGTCCAGTTTCGCGAGCAGGAGCAGATCGTCGATCAACAGGGTTAGCCGGTCGGCCTGCCGGTCCACGATTGAAAGCAGACGCTCGAGCGCCGCGGGGTCCGACTTTGCCCCGTCGAGGAGGGTCTCGGCCGCGCCCTTGATCAGCGACAGCGGCGTGCGCAGTTCGTGACTCACGTTCGCCACGAATTCCTGCCGCGCCCCCTCGAGTTCGCGGAGCCGCGTGAGGTCGTGGAACACCAGCATCGATCCCGCCGCCACGCCGGTCGTGTCGTGCAGCGCCACCGCGTTCACCTGGAGAATCCGCGGCGGCGGGCCTTCGAGCTGCAGCTCATGATCGAGGATCGCCCGCTCGGTCGCGAGCCGCGCCGCGAGCGCCGCGACCTCGTGGTGACGCACCGCCTCAAGCAGGGTGCCGCCCACCATCTGCCGCGAAAAGCCGAACAGGGTCTCCGCCGCCTGGTTCGTCAGGGCGATCCGTCCCTGCGGGTCGAGCACGATGAGTCCCTCGATCATGCTGTCGAGGAGTGTCTCCAGCCGGTGCAGGTGATCCTCCAGTTCCTGATGGTGCGCAGCCTTGAGGGTCGCGATCTCCTGCGCGTGCGCGACGATCTCAGCCTGCCGGCGTCGGTGCGAATCGCGCCACGCGAGGGCCAGTCCGAGGACGAGGAGCAGGAGGAAAACGGTCACGGCAGGAGCAAAGCCCGCGGTCCGCCTACGTGCCAGCCTTGAAACGGTAGCCGACGCCGCGGATGGTCTCGAGATACTCCGCCGCCGCGCCGATCTTCTCCCGCAGGCGCCGCATGTGCGTGTCCACCGTCCGGGTGTCGATCGCGGTCTCGTAGCCCCACACGTCCTGCAGCAGGCGCTCGCGTGTCTGGACCCGGCCCCGGCGCTTCGCCAGCACGGCGAGCAGGTTGAACTCGGTCGCGGTCAGGGTGACGGGCTTCCCTTCCACGGTCGCGGCATGGTGCGGCACGTCGATGGTCAGGACGCCGATCGTCAGCTGGTCGGCCGCTTCGTTCACGCCCTGCGTGCGCTTCAGGAGCTTGCGGATGCGCAGGACGAGCTCGCGGGGACTGTAGGGCTTTGTGACGTAGTCGTCGGCCCCGAGCTCGAGGCCCACGACGCGGTCCATCTCGGCCGCCTTGGCGGTGAGCATCAGCACCGGGATGCCGGCGGTCGCCGGGTCGCGGCGCATCAGCTTGCAGACCTCGAGGCCGTCGAGTTCCGGGAGCATCAGGTCGAGCACGACCAAATCCGGCCGCTCGGCACGCACCGCGGCCAGAGCCTTCAGGCCGTCGGTCGCGAAGATCGGCGCAAACCCCGCCTCACGGAGCTTGAAGCCGAGCAGCTCAAGCGCGTCGGGCTCATCGTCAACGACCAGGATTTTCGGTTTCATGATTTTCCTTCAGGCCAGCATGCCGGATATCCCGGGCCTCGTAAAGATAGACCACTTCCTCGGCAATGTTGGTGGCGTGGTCGGCGATGCGCTCCAGCGCCTTGGAAATGGCCATGAGGCCGAGGCAGCGCGAGATGGTGGTCGGACGCTCGACCATGAAACTCGACAGCTCGCGGTGCAGCTGGCGGTTGATGTCGTCCACCTGCTGGTCCCGCGGGATCACGCTGCGCGCGAGCTCCGGCTTGCGCTCGACAAAGGCCGACAGCGCGTCGCGGAGCATCTCCAGCGCCAGCGTCGCCATCCGCGGCAGGTCGATGTACGGCTTGAGCTGCGGCTCCTTCCCGAGGTCGTGGGCCCGCCGCGCGATCGTGCACGCCTCGTCCCCCACCCGCTCGAGGTTCTGGGAGATCTTCATGGCCACCGTGATGAAGCGGAGGTCGGTGGCCAGCGGCGCCTTGGTCAAGAGGTGCAGGGCGAGGTCGTCCACCTCGATCTCGAACTGGTCGATGATGTTGTCGTCGTCCTGGACTTTGAGCGCGAGCGCGTCGTCGCGCTCGACCAGCGCCCGCATGCTGCGCGCCACCGCCGACTCGGAGTGGCTGGCCATCGCGAGGACCGTGTCCTTCAGCTTGTTCATCTCTTCGCTGTAGTGGGTCATGGGGAAAAATCGGGAAATTGGGGAAAGCTGGAATTGGGAAACGGCTAGCTTAGGACGGGGGGACTTTTCACAGGAGGGAACAGAGGGTCAATCGGGCGGATCATGGCACCGTCTCCAGTTCCTAGTGCTCGGTTGTCTCCGTTACCTCCTGTGCAAATCCGGTCTCGAATTTGCTCGGCCTCACTGTGGTGTCGATGCGGGGCATGGGTGGATCAGCCGAAGCGGCCGGAGACGTAAGCCTCGGTCTGGGGGTTGGCGGGTTTCGTGAAGATGTCCCTGGTGTTCGCGTACTCGATCAGCCGGCCCATGTAGAAAAAGGCCGTCTTGTCGGAGCAGCGGGCCGCCTGCTGCATGTTGTGGGTTACGATGACGATCGTGAAACGCGTGCGCAATTCCTGGATCAGCTCCTCCACCTTCGCCGTGGCCACCGGATCGAGCGCCGAGCAGGGTTCGTCCATCAGGATCACCTCGGGCTCCACCGCGATCGCCCGGGCGATGCACAGGCGCTGCTGCTGGCCGCCCGAGAGCCCGAGGCCGCTCGCCTGGAGCCGGTCCTTCACCTCGTCCCAGAGCGCGGCGCCGCGGAGCGACTTCTCGA
>CAYYGV010000031.1:0-33321 GCA_964471615.1 uncultured Opitutaceae bacterium | reverse complement strand
GGAGGACTGGCCGAAGGCGGCCTCCTTGCCGGTGAGCGAGGCGTACTCGCCGACCCTGATGGGATCGGCGGGGTCATCGGCCGCGACCGCGGCCGCGGCCAGCAGGTTGGCCAAGCAGACAAAACGGAGAAATTTGGTCATGGGGTGAGGTTCAGAGGGCAGGAAGGGAAGGACAGGCGGATGAGGTTTACAACCTATGAATGGACCCGGGAAAGCAGGCGGTGTGCCGGGGGGAAGGCCAATGCGAACGCGGAACGTCGAACGTCGGACGCCGAAGGGGGAAGGCCCGGACGAACATCGAACACCGAACATCGGACGTCGAACATCGAGGGCTAGGTGAATGATGGCCCGGCAAAAACACGGGTCGCCACCCGGCAGCGGCGTCAGCCGCCGCACTCTCCTTCGATGTTCGGCGTCCGACGTTCGATGTTCGGCGTTCGTATTGGTATTTGAATCATTGGGTTTTGCTTTTGTCCCGCGGCCGGCTTTGCTCGCGCCGGTGAACACCTTTGACCGGCACCTGCTGCGCGAGTGGCTCTCGATCCTCGGCCTCGTGCTGGGCGCGACGATCGGGCTCCTGCTGGTCCAGGTCATGTACGATGACTTCCGCTCGCTCCGCGAACTGGGCGCGCGGGGGCTCGACATGTGGATGTACTTCTTCGTCACGATGCCGAGCTTCCTCGCGGTCGTTCTCCCGCTGGCGATCCTGCTCTCGCTCCTGTTCGTGCTGGGCAAGCTCCATCGCGCCAACGAATTCACCGCGCTCCGCGCCGCCGGCGTGGGACTCATGCGCATCACCGCGCCGGTGTGGGTTGTGGGCGTCGCCGCGTGCGGCGTCTCGTGGTGGCTCAACTCCACCGTCGTGCCGTGGTCGGTCGAGACGTCCCGCGAACTCCGCGAGAGCCTGACCTACCGGAAGCAGTCCGCCACGCTGTCCGCCGACCGCGTCGGCGTGATCGAGAGCGTGGCCTTCGACAACCCGCGCACCCGCCGGGTCTGGTTCTTCAACCGCTACAGCACCTTCCTCCAGCGCGGCTACGGCGTCACGGTTTCCGAGCTCGACGGCCAGCGCCACGAGCAGGCGCGGCTCATCGCGGCGGAGGGGGCGTTTGACGAAAAGCTCGGCGGCTGGGTATTCCGGCAGGGGCGCGTGCTCACGTTCAATCCCGACACGGGCGAGCTCCAAGACGCCCGGCCGTTCGACGAGGAAAAGCGTCCGGTGTATCACGAGGACCCGAAGCTGATGCTGCTGATCGACCGGCGTCCGGTGGACCTGTCGTTTTCCGAGCTGCACCGCCTGATCGACTACCTGCAGGCCGAGAATCCCCTGAAGGCGACGCCGTACGCGGTGCGGTATTTCAGCCTGATCGCGGACACGCTCGGGCCGCTGGTGGTGATCGCGATCGCGATCCCGTTCGCGGTCTCGGGGGTGCGCGTGAATCCCGCGGTCGGCGTCTCGAAGTCCTTCGGGCTGTTCTTCCTTTACTACATCCTCGCGAACATCGCGTCGTCGCTCGCGACGAAGCAGCTGATCGACCCGCTGCTCGCCGCGTGGCTCCCGAACCTCGGAATGACGGCGCTTGCCGTCTGGCTCTTCGCGAAGCTGCGCTGAGTGTCGGCGATAAGCCGTAGGCGGTAAGCGGTAGGCTTTTTCAGGCCCAAGCCGTGACGGGAAATGTCACCCGGAAAAATCTAGGTTGGATAGCTGGAAACGAACCGGCCCGGCGATGGGCCTTCATGCCCTTGGTGGCCTTCGTGGCAAACTCGACCCCGCCGGCTAGCGGACGATGCGCTGCCAGACGGTGTTGCTCGGCCAGAGGAGGATGGCCCACACGGCGATGCAGTTGATGTAGCTCAGGAAAACCGCCGCGCTGGCCATGTCCTTGATGCGCTTGGCGAGCGGATGCTGCTCGGGTCGCAGGTAGTCGATGATCCACTCGATCGCGGAGTTCAGCAGTTCGACGATCAGGATGAGGATCAGCGAGGCGATCATGAGCGCGGTGGAGACCGCGTTGACGGGCAGCTTGATCGCAATCGGAAGCAGCAGGATCGCGAAGATCAGGTCCTCGCGGAACGACGGCTCGTGCCGCACCGCGGCGAAGAAGCCCTCGATCGCATAGCGGACGGACGCGAAGAAATTCCGGTAGGTCCGGCGCTTGAGTTCTTCGGTCGGGGTGCCCTCGGGTTCAGCCACGCCCCGGGAAGCTAGCCGTCACGCGGACGCGGCGGAAGCTTTTTTGCCCGGGCCGGTGAAGCTGGTGGGTCCGTCCCTTGTGCCGGGCTAGATGAGGCTGGCGACGGCGGCGCGGCGGGGGCCGATGAAGCCGCAGACGAATTCGATCACCTCGGAGCGGTAACCGATGAAGTCGAGCACCCGCGCGAGGAAGCGGCGCTTGGTCGGAGTGTCGAGGTTCAGGATCGCCCAGTATGGGGTGCCCTCGATTTGCCGCGCCTGGTTGTGTCGGCAGCGCTCGACGATTTCCTCTCGGCTCAGGGTCAGGAACTTTCGGCCGGTCGAGAGACCGCGGATGAACTCGTCGAATTCGCTGCGATGGCGGACGGCCAGCCAGCCAAGCAGCGCCAGGTAACGGTCGGCGTCGTGCTCCTTCATCCGGAACTCCGCGCTCAACACGAAAGCCGCCAAGGGATCGGTCGATTCGGGCGAGCCGACCGGGATCCGGAGCAACATGGCCAGGACATCGTCTGGCCTGCGGTTGAACCCCTTCGCCAAGCCTTCCAGCGCCTCGAAAACCTCGTCACTGACATCGATCGTCTTCATGCGGATAATGTAGACCGGTCCGACCGGTGGCGAAAGTCA
Source organism: uncultured Opitutaceae bacterium (assembly GCA_964471615.1). Classification (GTDB taxonomy): domain Bacteria; phylum Verrucomicrobiota; class Verrucomicrobiia; order Opitutales; family Opitutaceae; genus Opi-474. Next base: position 30,503 of record CAYYGV010000031.1, on the reverse strand, counting down.
TCTGCGACGAATTACTGACGTCTGCGCCGGACCGCCGACCAGGGGCGGCTGAGACCAACGACCGGAGGGCAGGTTCCGCGTTTTCTTGCGCATTATTTATTCGGCCCGGCAAACATCCGCCGGCGGCCGGCGTCGTAGTGGATGTCATGAAGACCTTACTCCTTACCCTCTCACTGGCGGCCGTCGGTGTTGGCACCGCGTCCGCGCAGGTTTACTCTCCCACGGTGGCGCGCAGCACGGTGCTCGGCGGGATCGCCGGCGCCCTGATCGGCGGGCACAACCACGATCGCTGGGCTGAAGGCGCCATCATCGGGGCCACCGCCGGCGCCATCCTCGGCACGGTGGTCGACCAGGCTCCCGCGCCCGTCGCCTACGCGCAGCCGCAGGTGGTCAACGCCCCCTGCGCGGTGGCGCCGCAGCCGACCCAGGTGGTGTACGTGAGCAACCCGCCTCCCGTCCAGGTGGTGCAGGTCGCGCCCGCGCCCCGGGTCGTCTACGTGAACGGTTATGCGCCGGCTCCCTGTTACGTCGCCCCGGCGCCCGTGGTGATGGTCCGGCCGGGCCATCATCATCGGCCCAAGGTCGTCGTCTACACCCGCGAGGGTTGGCGCCGCGACTAGGCGGCCTGACCGCTCCAAACGAAACACCCCGTGCCGGCTGACGGCACGGGGTGTTTCGTTTCCGGCGGGGAGTGGTCGCGCGGCGGACGGTCAGTTGGCCGCGGGCTTGGGTGCTTCCGGCGGCGGGGTCACGGGCCGCAGAGTCAGGGTCTTGGTCTCGGACTTCCCGGCGATTCGCAGGGTCACCTTGATTGGCAGCGCGAGCGAATCGACGCCGAGGAGCGACTGCATTCCGCCCGGTTCGCCAACGGCGCCGGGCTCGAGCGCGTACTTGTCGGGCTGCGGTGCGAAATTGCCGAGCTCGGAGTCGAAATCGATGATCTCGACGGTCACGGCTTCCTTCGACGCGTTGACCAGCCGGAGGTGCAGCATCGCCGGCGGCATGGGACTGTCGACGTAGCGGGCGCGCAGCTCCGAGGAACTCTCGGGATCGTACAGCTCGTTCCCGCCGCCCCCTTCGCCGCCCTCGCCGCCGCCGCGGTGATGGCCGCCACCGCCGAAATGACCGCCGCCGCCCTTCGGGCCGCCGCGTCCACCCGGGCCGCCGCGGCCGGGCGCAACCATCGTGTTGCCGAGGGTGATCTGGGCGACGATCCGCCCGTCGAAGAACGTGTCCTCGGCCGCCATGGGCGGGACGGACTTGCGGGCCTCGTCCATGGCCCGGCGGTCGGGCCCGGATTCACAGCCGGCACTGAGGAGGAGGGCGAACAGGCCGAGGGCCACGGGCCCGAGGCGGGAGGCGAAGGTGCGCATGGAGGAAAAGGCTAGATGACGCCGCCGGGAGCCGGAAGGTTCCATGACGGTTCAGGACCAGCTGAAATTGAAGCTGATGCTGATCCGCTCCTCGGCGACCGGATTGGCGGCGACCTCGTGGCGGAGCCAGCTCTCGAACAGCACGACGTTGCCGGCGACGGCCGGGTAGGTGACGTACGTGCGGTGATCCGGGCGGGCGTCGGCCCGCTTCGGCGGCGCGGCCATGAAACGATCGAGGCGCGGGTCCTCGAACTTCAGGCCTGCGCAGCCCGGCGGGGTGGCCACGTAGTAGGTTCCGCTGATGAACGAGAGAGGGTGGAGGTGCAGCGTGTGCGCCGTGTGGGGCGGCATGATGTTCACCCAGCAGTCGGACAGCGCGACGGTCCGGCCGCGCATATCAAGGTCGAGGCTGCGGGCATAGGACCGGGCGTGACGGAGCAATTTTTTCTCCAGGTCGGCGAAGGTGCTGGAGAAACGGTGCAGGGTGTTGAGGGACGCGTAGCTGGTGAAACCGCCCGGGTAGTTCCGGGCCGACCAGCGGCGGCCGGCTGCGTCGTAGTCGCGGATGCGGTGGCATTCCTCGACCAGCTCGCGGTTGAGGCGCTCGAGCCCTGCGCGTTGCAGGGGCTCGCTGTAGATCTGCGTGGCGAACCAGGATCGGACGGGCATGCGGGCACCGTGGAACCGCGCCGCCCGAGCGGCAACGGCGAAAAATCATTCCCGAGGATTGTCACGCCGGCCGCGGCGGCTTTCCTCCCCGCATGACCCTCCTCCTTCGCCTCGGCCTCGCAATCGCCCTGCTTGGCGGGTCCGCGGCCGTCCGGGCCGCCGGCCCCGACGTGGTCCGGCCGCTCCTCGTGGAAGTCGCGGAGGTGCCCGCGGTCGACCAGCAGAAGGGAGGCCGCTTCGACTACAGCGACTACAACCGCAAGGAGCTGCTCAGCCTCGTGCGCGACCGCGCCCTGCTGCTGGCCACGCCCGAGGAATTCGCGGCGCTGCAGCGCGACGGCTACCGGGCCAAGGTCGTGATGGAGAGCCGCGATCCCCTCACGCTGTACCGCCGCGCATTCTACGGGCCGACGCTGAAGCTGGCGGAAATCTACCACTCGTACGACCGGATCAACGCCCGTGCGGACGAGCTGATGCGCCAATTCCCGCAGCTGATCACTCGGATCCAGATCGGCGAGACGACCCAGTTCCACCGCCCGATTTACGCGTACCGCCTTTCGAACGACGCTCGTCGCGCCCAGCCGCGTCCCGGTGTGCTGTACACCGGCTGCCACCACTCGGACGAGGTGATGGGCGCGGAGATCGTGACGGCGCTCATGCAGGACTTGGTTCTCGGTTACGGTCACGATGCCGCGGCGACGCGCTGGCTGGACCAGTGCGAGGTCTATCTGGTGCCCGTGGTCAACGTCGACGGGCACGACATCGTGACGTCGAGCCGGGACCCGCGCTGGCGGAAGAACGCCCGCGACGTGAACGGCGACGGCGTGACCGGCGTGTTCCCCGAGGGCGTGGACGTGAATCGCGGGTACGACTACAACTGGGCGATGGGTGGATCCGACGTACCCGAGAAGGACACCTACCGCGGGCCGTATCCCTTTTCCGAGGCGGAGAACCGCGCCATCCGGCACTTGCTCGAGCTGAAGTCGTTTGTGCTGTCGATCTCTTACCACAGCCAGGGCGAGGTGATCTATTACCCGTGGAGCTGGGGCGGCCAGGCGGCGCCCGACGACGCGCTCATCAAGGAGATCGCCAACCAGATGGCCGCCCGACTCGTGACCATGGCCGGCAACGGCCACTACGCCGTGTCGCCCGGCGGGCCGTCGAGCCAGAGCTACGTGTGGCTGTACGGGCGCAAAGGTGACTTCGACTTCATCATCGAAACCGGCAAGGGCACGCACCTGTTCGCGCCGGAGGAGGTTCCTGGCATCATCGCCACCAATCTAGACGGTGCCAAAGTGCTGCTCGACCGCGCCGCGGGTCCCGGCTTCGCGGTGCACGTCACTGATGCGGCGAACGGCCGGCCCCTAGTGGCCCAGGTCTGGCTGCCGCGCATCGAGAACGAGTCGGTTGACCGCCGTTACACCGAAGGAGAATTCGGCCGCTACTGGCGCCCGCTTCGGCCGGGCAAGTACGACGTGATCATCTCCTGCCCCGGCTACCAGACCGTCGTGCGGCCCGGCCTCGAGGTGAACCCGGGCGCCTGGACCCCGCTGGACGTGGCGTTGACTCCGGCGAAGTGACCGGGCGGCCACGGGGTAGTTGAAGGCGTGCGGTTGAAAGTTGAAAGTCTGGCAGACTGGACCTGCCTTCAACCGAAGCCTTTCAACCTTCAACTTCCCAGCCGCTCAGCGGGCAAGCAGCCGCAGGCCGATGACGCCGGTGACGATCAGGGCGATGCATACGAGGCGCATGGCGGCAGCGCTCTCGTGGAAGAACACGATGCCCAGGATGGCGGTGCCGGCGGCGCCGATTCCGGTCCAGACCGCGTACGCCGTGCCGATGGGCAGGCCGCGCGCGGCGAGGGCGAGCAGGAACATGCTGCCGGCCATGGCGAGCCCGACGCCGACGGACGGCCACAGGCGTGTGAAGCCGGCCGTCGACTTGAGCCCCGTGGCCCAGACGATCTCGAGGACCGCGGCGATGAGCAGATAGGTCCAGTGCATGGGAGTCAGCGGACGCCTCCCATCAGGCGCCGGATCCACGGCACCAGCACCAGCAGCACCAGCGTGCAGGCGCCGACGCCCAGCGCCTGATGCCAGAAAAAGGTCGCGAGCTGGGCGGGGTCCTCGCCGTTGAAGTCGCCGGCCAGCACGCCCGCGAGCTTGTTGCCCAGCGCGGCCGCGAGGAACCAGATGCCCATCACGAGCCCGACCAGCCGGTCCGGCGCCAGCTTGGTCATGGTTGAGAGCCCGACCGGACTCAGGAGCATCTCGCCCACGGTCTGGACCAGGAAGAGCGCGAGCAGCCACTCCGGCCCGACCCGCCCGACGGCGGTGAGCTTGGCGGCGGGGACCATGAGCGCGAACGACAGCGCGACAAACAGCAGGCCGAGGGTGAACTTGAGCGGACTCGACGGCTGCCGCGGGCCGAGGCGGATCCAGAGCAGCGCGAAAAGCGGGGCGAGGAGGATGACCCAGATCGAGTTGACCGACTGCCACCATGACGACGGGAAGCTCCAGCCGAAGACCTCGTTGCGCGTGTAGCGGTCGGCGAACAGCGAGATGGTCGACCCGGTCTGCTCGAAGATCGCCCAAAAGATCTCGGCCGCGAAGAAGAAGACGAGGATCGCCGCGAGCCGCTTGCCGTCGGCGTCCGGCCGGAACGCGAAGTAGAGGATCGCCGCGACCTGGAGTGCGAACAGCCCGTAGACCAGCTGCGGCCATTCGTCGCAGGCGAGCATCGCGCCGATGAGCGCGAGCGAGCCGAGCCCGACGAGAACCAGCCGGCCCCAGGGGCGGGCGCCGTCGGCCGAGGGCGCCGGCGCGTGCCCGACATGGGCGAGCCGGTCACGCTGCGCGACGTACATCACCAGCCCGAAGGTCATGCCGACTCCGGCCGCGGCAAAGCCCCAGTGCCAGCTGTGGAGGGGATCGAGGCCCGCGGACGCGAGCACGCGCCGCCAACTCGGGCCCTGCGCGAGGTAGCCGGTGACCAGCGGGGCGAGGAACGCCCCGAGATTGATGCCCATGTAGAAGATGGAGAAACCGGCGTCGCGCCGGTCGTCGCCCGGGCGGTAGAGGCTGCCGACCATCGTGGAAATGTTCGGCTTGAGGAGGCCGGTGCCGAGGGCGATGAGGACGAGGCCGGCGAAGAACGTCACCTGCGAGTTGAACGCCATCGCGAAGTGCCCGGAGGCGATCACGGCGCCGCCGACCAGCACGGCCCGGCGGGCGCCGATGAAGTTGTCGGCGAGGAACCCGCCGAGAATCGAGAGCAGGTACACGCTCATCGTGTAGGTGCCGTAGATCGTGGCCGCCGACTTGGTGTCGAAGCCGAGCCCGCCCTCGGCGGCGGTCTTCACCATGAACAGCATCAGCAGCGCCCGCATGCCGTAGTAGCTGAACCGCTCCCACATCTCCGTGAAAAACAGGGTGGTGAGCCCGCGCGGGTGGCCGCCGATGCCGCCGGTCGCGAGCGGATCGGAGGTGGGCACGGGACCGAGGTCGGAGGGCGCGGGTGGGGTGGGCGCGGAGCTCATGGCCGCGCAGCTTGGCGGGACGGACGGGCCCGGCAAACCCGAATCGCGCCTCCGGCCCGCTTGCGCTCGCGTCGGACTCCGCCGCGCCCTAGGGAATGCTCGGTCCCCCCATGAAACGCCTTCTCCTCCTTGTACTGCTGGCCGCCTGCTCGGGCCCGAGCCCGGTGCGCGCCGCCGCCGAAACGCTGCTCGTGCCGCCGGCTTCGGCCGCCCGCGCCGGGAAGCTCCTCGAGCTCACGGTCTATCTCAACAACCCGACGACCGAGCCGTTCACGCTGGTCCTGCCCGATGCGATCCACGCCGACATCGCGAGCGCCGCCGAGCAGCGGCGCGTGAACGCCGTTGCGGTGGGCGGCGAGGCTAGCGAGCGCCGGGTCGTGGCCCCGATGAGCTACGCCACGCTGAAGATCGCCGTGGTCTTGCCCGACACGCTGGAGGGCACCGTGTCGCTGCGGCTCCCGGATCTGGGCACCAACGCGGTGATGTTCGCGGTCGAGCCCGCACTGGCGGTCAAGGCGACCCCGCGGGCGCGCCAGGCCGCCGAGGAGGCGGTGGCGAACAAGGGCGAGGACTTGGACCTCGAGACGGACCGGGAGATGATCCGGCGGCACATCTTCCGGTTCGAGCCGATCTACTTCGCGGTCGGTTTCAACGACGGCACCAACGCCCGGTTCCAGTTCAGCTTCAAGTACCTCCTCGTCGCGCCGAACAACAACGACCCGGCCTGGTACAACTCGGTCTATCTCGGCTACACCCAGACCTCGCTGTGGGACCTGGCGAGCAACTCGAAGCCGTTCTACGACTCGAGCTACAAGCCGACCCTGTTCTTCCTGCGCGAGTCGCTGAAGTGGCACCCGTCGTGGCTGTCGCGCCTCGGCCTGCTGGCCGGCGTGCAGCACGAGTCGAACGGCAAGGGCGGCGCGGACTCGCGCAGCCTCAACACCGCGTATGTCGCGCCGATCGCGGTCTGGACCTTCGCGCGGGAGTGGCGGCTGGTCGTGGCGCCGCGCGTCGTGGGCTACGTCGAGAAGAAGGAGAACCCCGACATCGGCCGCTACCGCGGCAACATCGACTGGTACCTGCGCCTCGGCCCCGACAAGGGCGTCCAGTTCGCCGCGCTGCTGCGCAAGGGCAACGGCCGCGGGTATGGCAGCGGGCAGCTCGACGTGACCGTGCCCCTGCGGACCATCCCGACATTCTCGCCCAACGCGGGCGGCTACCTCCAGCTGCAGTACTTCAACGGCTGGGGCGAGAGCCTGCTCGACTACAACCGGCGCCGGGCCGACCAGGTCCGGCTGGGCTACACGATCGTCCGATGACGGCGGCGCTGGTGTACTACGGCGGCCTGAGCCTGGTCACGCTGGTGCTCTATGCGGTGGACAAGGCCGCGGCGCGGCGACAGGCGGCGCGGGTCGCGGAGCGGACGCTGCAGCTGTGGACCTGGGCTGGCGGCTTTCCGGGCGCGCTGGCCGGGCAGGTGCTGTTCCGCCACAAGACCCGTCATCCGTCGATCGTGCTGGGCGCGTGGTTCGCGCTGCTGCTGCACGCCGGCGCGTGGGCGTGGTGGCTCAGCGGGGCGGGAACAGCGGGTCGATGAGCGCCTGCACCATCTCGGGTGGCGACTTGAGCCGGATGTTCGGCTGGTAGATGTGCCCGGCCGCGATCTCCTCGCCGGAAATCACCGTGCGCACGCTGACGCTCATCTCGATCAGGTAGGTCCGAAAATCCCATTCCGAGCGCGAATTGTAGCTCAGCACGAGGTCCATGCCGTCCGGCATCATCGTGAGCGGGCCCTTCGACGCCTCGTAGCCGCGGCGCTGGAGCTCCGCGACGATCAGGTCGTCGACGCGCAGGTTGTCCGTGAGGAGGTGCTCGACGAAGACGCGCTTGTATTTCTTCAGGCTGGTCGACGAGTGGGTCGAGATCGACGTGCAGCCGGTCAGCACAAACGCGAGGCAGACCAGCAGGAGGGAGAGGGATTTCATGAAGGGAGCGGGAGCGCGGCAGGAAATTGAGAGCCCGGGCGACGGGGGATGTTCCGGTGATCAGCCGTGCAGGTAGGTGTTGAGGAGATTCTCGAGATATTCCTGTCGCGCCGAGCGCGGCTGGGGCTCGCCGAGCTTCGTCAGGACAAGCCGGTTGAGCTCGCGGAACCCGACGCGGCGGCGGGCGATGTCGCGGCCGAGGCCGGAGTCGTAGCTCGCGTAGCGCTGCTTCACGAAATCCGTGAGTCGTCCGTCCGCGAGGATCTTGCGCGCGGTCTTGAACGCCAAGGCGTACGCGTCCATGCCGCCGATGTGGGCGTGGAACAGGTCCTCGGGATCGATCGAGGTGCGGCGCAGCTTCGCGTCGAAGTTCAGTCCGCCGGTGCCGAGCCCGCCCGCGCGCAGAATCGAGACCATCGCCAGGGTGAGCTCCTTGACGTTGGTGTTGAACTGGTCGGTGTCCCAGCCCAGCAGTTCGTCGCCGGCGTTGGCGTCGATCGAGCCGAGCATGCCGTGTGCGACCGCGACCTCGATCTCGTGCTGAAACGTGTGCCCGGCGAGCGTCGCGTGGTTGGTCTCGATGTTGAACTTGAAGTGCCGCTCGAGCCCGTAGGTGCGCAGGAAGGCGACGCCGCTGGCGACGTCGAAATCGTACTGGTGCTTCGTCGGCTCCTTCGGCTTGGGCTCGATGTAAAACTGGCCCTTGAACCCGATGCTCTTGGCGTAGTCCACCGCCATGTGGAGGAACGCCGCGAGGTGGTCCTGCTCGCGCTTGAGATCGGTGTTGAGCAGCGTCTCGTAGCCCTCGCGGCCACCCCAGAACGTGTAGCCCGTGCCACCGAGCGCCTGCGTGACCTCGAGCGCCTTTTTCACCTGCGCCGCGGCGTAGGCGAAGACGTGGGCGTCGGGATTGGTCGCCGCGCCGCACATGTAGCGACGGTTCGAGAACAGATTCGCAGTGCCCCAGAGCAGCTTCACGCCGGTGGCGCGCTGCAGCTGCCGGGCGTGGGCGACGAGCTGGTCGAGGCGGCGGTTGGTCTCGGCCAACGTCCGGCCTTCCGGCGCGATGTCGCGGTCGTGGAAGCACCAGAACGGGTTGCCGAGCTTCTGGAAGAACTCGAACGCCGCATCCATCCGCGTTCGCGCGATGGACACCGGGTCGCGGCCGGACTCCCACGAGCGGATGATCGTGCCGGGCCCGAACGGGTCGGCGCCCGTCCCGCGGAAGGCATGCCAATACGCGACGGAGAAACGCAGGTGGTCCCGCATCGTCTTCCCGTCCACGACCTCGGCCGGATTGTAGTGCCGGAACGCGAGCGGATTCCTGGAGCCGGTGCCCTCGAAGGCGATGGACTTGATCTTGGGGAAATGCGCCCGGGTTTTTTTCATGGGAGACTGCCACGCTAGGGTCCCGCCCGGGTCGGAACCAGCGGAAAACGTGTCGTGCTCAGAAGCGGGCCCGGAGCGCCACCCGGACCGAGCGCGGGGCGCCCGGCGTGAGGTTGGTGTTGCTGTCGGCGTTCACGTAGTAGCGGATCCCGGCGACGTTCTCGAGATTCACCTGGAGATCGCAGTGTTCGCCGAGCGGGACGTACGCGGCGGCGTCGAGGCGCGCATAGCCGGGCAGCACCACGGTGTTGTCGATCGCGGCGAACATGGCGGAGCGGCTGACCAGTCCGAGGCCCAGGCCGAGCCGAGGGCGGAAGTCGTAGCGGTTCCAGAGGGAGAAATTGTGCAGGGGAACCTGGGCCACTTGGGCGCCCGCCGGGGCCGCGGTCGTGGCGGACCGGATGTAGGCGTCTTGATAGGCGTAGCCGCCGGACACGCTCCAGGCCTCAGTGACCCGGCCGCTGACGCCCAATTCGGCCCCCGACGTCCGGGTGCTTCCCGTCTGGAGGATGCGGGTCGGATCCGCGGGGTCGGTGGCCCGGGTGTTGGTGCGGTCGAGCTGGTAAATCGCGGTGGTGATCGCGAGTGCCCGTGACGGCTCCCACTTGAGGCCGAGTTCGCGGTTCAAGAAGCGCTCGGGCTTCACCTGCTCGGTGACGGTGGTGAGCGAGGAGAACTGGTCGCCGGAGCTCGGCAGGTGCGACACGCTTAGGCTGGCGTAGGCCGAGACGGATGGACGGGGTTTGAAAACCAGTCCCGCGCGCGGCGACACGAGTTGATCCACGCGGCGCAGGTGCTCGCCGGTCCGGTGGTTGTAGTAGTCGAGGGCAAACTCATCCCAGCGGAGACCCAGGACAGCCTGCCACGCCGGGCTGAACTCGATCTGGTCCTGGGCATAGATGCCCGCGAGCTGGGTGCGGAGATGATTGTCCGCGTCGGTCGCGCTCTGGCGAAACGTGACCGGCGTCTGGATCGTGGGCGCGGCGTACGGGACCTGGATCGACGTGGCCGTGTTGTTGAAGTACCCGGTCTTCCGGAAATTCTCGGTGCGCTGGAGCCCGAGCTCGAGGCCCCCGAGCAGCGTGTGCTTGATCGCGCCGCGGGTGAATTCCTGGGTCACGTCGGTCTGGTTGAAGAGATTCGTTCGCCGGGTGGAGTTGTTGTAGGCGGTCAGGGCGACCAGGGTCTGCGCGGCGTTGACGGCGCCGGGCACATAGTTCTGGTAGCCCCGATCATAGTCGGCGTAGAGCGTGCGGTTCCGAATTTCTCCGGCTGCCAGCCGGTGACTGAGCGAGGCGGACAGAAAGTCGACGTCGGCGCGCACGTGACTGTCGTCCGGGTTGCCGTAGAACGTCTCAATCGGAACCGGCGCGGGACGGCCCAGCAGCGACGTGATGCCGCGGTCGGCCGTGCGCCGATCGCGCATATGCTCGTAGGACAAGGTGGCTCGCGTGTCGGCGTTGAACGCCAACGACGCGGTGGGATTGACGGCGGAGCGCTCCAGGGAGACCCCGCGGCGGAAACTGTCGGAGTCCTCCGCAAGGGCGTTCAAACGCACGGCGAAGCGCTCCGAGATGGGCTCACTAAAGTCCGCGGTGGCGCGCAGGAATCCGAAGGACCCGGTTCCCACGCTCACCTCGCGGAACGGGAGCGGAAGCGGTTCCTTGAGCACGCGGTTGATCAGGCCGCCGCCACCGCCGCGACCGAAGATCATCGCGTTCGGGCCGCGCAGCACCTCGAGGCGGCTGACGTTGTAGAGGTCGCGGTAATACTGCACGTCGTCGCGGACGCCATTGACGAAGAAGTCCGCCGACGAGCTGTTGCCGCGAAAGATGATCTGGTCCCGGTTGTTCTCGCCCTGATGGGCAGTGATGCCGGGGACGTAGCGCACGACGTCACCGACACTGAGCAGTTGCTGGTCCTTGATCTGCTTTTCCGTGACGATGGTCACCGCCTGCGGGACATCGAGCAGCGGCGTGCTGGTCTTGGTCGCGCTCTGGATTTGGGCCGACTGGTATGACTCGCGGTCGGAGTCGACGCGACCGTCGCGGACTTCAAAGCGATCAAGCTGAACCGGAGTCTGGGCCGATTCGGTAAACCAGGTGACATCGTTTCGATCTCGGGCGTTGGAGAAAGGCGCGAGCGCAAAGGCGGCGATCGCAGCGGTGAGGTGAGGCAGACGGCGCAGGCAAATAGCCTGAGAGTCTGTCTCAAGTGAAATCCAGGGTAGGGTCAGGTTCATGGGAGAGAAGAAAGGGACCTCAGCGTCCGCGCAGGGAGCTTGAGGTCAGGATAATTGCAGGACTTGCTACCTGCTTGTATTCAAGGGCTAGCAGGCCGGTTCGCTTTCCATGCGTGCAGCACCGGATGCCTGTCATCCCAGGACAAGCTGAGATGGGCTGACTCGGCGGCGATGATTTCGGATCGTAATTACCAGACGTCATGGAGCTATCGGTCAGCTTCATGAGAATAACTCTCAAGTCAACGGCTTTTTTGAGACAATGTCGCATCAAGCTCCCAAGAAGCGTCATTGACCGGCGCAAGTGGCTGGTTTTTAATGAACCTATGACATCAGGCCTTAAGGTCGACCTTGGGTCCCGCAGCTATCCCATCCATTTCGTGGGAAATGCCGGTGTGTCGGTGTTGGCGCTGGTGCAGGAGCTCTCGGCTCAGTCCAGGCCGGTGGCGTTGCTGACTGATCAAGGGGTCTTGGCGGCCCAGCGGGATCTGATTGAGCGAACGCTGTCGGGCGTGCCGAAGTTGGTGGTTCACGCCGGTGAATCCTCCAAGTCGCTGGAGTCCCTTGGCCGGGTGCTCGATTTCTTGGCGGGCGAGCGGATGTCGCGGAAGGGTGTGCTGCTCGTCCTGGGTGGCGGAGTCGTGGGTGACCTGGGTGGGTTTGCCGCCGCGAGTTTTCTTCGGGGCATTGAGTACGTTCAGATTCCAACGACGCTCCTTGCGATGGTGGACAGCTCGGTCGGCGGGAAGACCGGCATCAATCTCGCAGCCGGCAAGAATCTCGTCGGGGCCTTTCACCATCCCCAGGCGGTGTATGTCGCGACGGATTTCCTGGCGACGTTGCCCGCCCGGGAATTCGCGGCGGGTGCGGCTGAGGTGATCAAGTACGGCCTGCTGGGCGACGCGTCGCTGCTGTCCCAATTGGAAAAGTCGCCGATCACGCCGCGCAGCGCCGAGCTGCCGCAGGTGATTCGACGCTGCTGCGAGATGAAGGCGGCCATCGTGCGCGCCGACGAGCGCGAGACCGCGGCCGAAGGCGGACGCGCGTTGCTCAACCTGGGACACACGTTTGGTCACGCGATCGAGCAGGTCACCGGCTACGGCACTTACCTGCATGGCGAGGCCGTTGGGGTGGGGCTGTCCGCCGCCGCCAGACTTTCGCTGGCCCTGGGTCATGTGTCCGCCGCGGATGTGGCGCGCGTCGATCGGGTGGTGGCGGCCCATGGCCTGCCGACGCAGCTGCGGGAGAAGCTCTCGCTGGCGGCCTTGATGGCGGCCATGCAGTCGGACAAGAAAGTCCGCGCCGGTCAGCTGCGGTTTGTTGTGCTGAAGCGGCTGGGCGAGGCGGCCACCCAGGGCAACGTCGACCTGCCGCTGGTGGAGGCCGTGTGGCGCGAGCTGGGCGCGGCCTGAGGATTAGGAGTGCTATCGCACGGCAAACGCCTAGAGTAACACGACCATGTCGGCCATCGACGAAGGCATTGTCCGGGACTACTTCGAACAGAACGGGTTTCTCGTCCGCCAGGCCCGCAAGTACCAGGTCCAGGCGCGGCGCAAGACCGAGGAGGAGGAGATCGACCTCGTCGTTTACAATCCCGCCTGGCAGCGCGGCTCGCGTCGGCCGGATTTCTTCCTGTTCTCCAGCGAACTCGAGTTCGTGCACAAGGCGATCGTGGTGGTGAAGGGCTGGCACACCGACGTGTTCACGCCCGCCACGCTCAAGAACAGCCCGGAGATTTTCCGTTTTCTCGAGGAGAAGGTCCTGAAGGAGGTCACGAGCTTCTTTCCCGCGGAGCCGACCGACGATGCCGGCGGGGCGCTGACCAAGATCCTGGTCCTCCCCAGCCTGCCCACGGCCGAGCCGTTCCGCTCGCAGAGCGTGGACCTGCTCAAGGCCCGCGGCGTCGACGCGATCATCTCGTTTCGCGCCATGCTCCTCGACATCCTCGACAAGATCGAGGTGAACCAGAACTACACGAAGAGCGACACGCTCCAGGTCATGCGCATCCTCAAGAACTACGATCTCCTGAAGGACACGCAGCTGGACATGTTTCCGGACCGCGCCGGCGCGGCCCGCCGAGCCAAGGCCTGACCGCGATGGCGACCCGCATCCATCCCTCCGCCATCGTCGAGCCCGGAGCCCAGCTCGGTGTCGACTGCGATATCATGGCCGGCGCCATCGTCACACGCCACTGCGTCCTGGGTGACCGCGTGGTGGTGCATCCCTATTCCGTGGTCGGCGGCGACCCGCAGTACCTGAAGTTCGACCCGGCCACGACCTCGGGCGTGAAGGTCGGGAGCGGCACCGTGATCCGCGAGCACGTCACGCTCAACCGCTCGATCCACGCGGGCGGCTTCACGACGATCGGCGACAACTGCTTCATCATGGCCTCGTGCCACGTGGCGCATGACTGTGTCGTCGGCAGCCAGGTCGTGTTCGCCAACGCGTCCCTGCTCGCGGGCCACGTCACGGTCGCGGATCACACGTTCTTCGGCGGCGGCGCGGCGGTGCACCAGTTCGTCCGCATCGGCGAGGGCGTGATGGTGGCCGGGCACGCGTCGATCACGCGCGACGTGCCGCATTTCGTGATGGTGGCGGAGCGCGACGACGTGATCGGATTCAACGTGGTCGGGCTGAAGCGGCGGGGCGTGGCGCGCGAGTCGATCGCGCAGCTCAAGCTGGCGTACCACGACGTCTATTTCACCTCGGGCAACATCCGGACCGTCGCGGCCGGCGCGCTCGCGTCGGGTCGGTACACGACGCCGGAGGCCCGGCGGTTCCTCGAGTTCTTCGGCGAGGGCAAGCGCAGCTTCGCCCGCGCGCGCCGCGCGGCGACCGACGAGTCGGATGGCAGCTAGGATCGCCATCACGTGCGGCGACCCGGCCGGGGTGGGTCCCGAGATCATCGCGACGTGGCTCGCGTCGCATCGCGACCAGGCGGCCGGGTGCGCGGTGATCGGCCCGGCGGGCTGGCTGGCCTCGCTGCCGACCGAGGCGGAGAAGGTCGCGGTGGGACTCGAGGATTTTGCCGCGGAGCCGGGCCGGCCCAATGCCGACGGGGCGCTGGTGGCGTGGGCGGCGATGGAGCGGGCGGCGCAGGGCTGCACGGCCGGCGAGTTTTCCGGGGTGGTCACGGGCCCGGTCAGCAAGGAGGCGCTGGCGCGGATCGGCTATCCGTATCCCGGTCAGACGGAGTTTTTCGCGGCGCGCTGGGGCGGTAACCCGGTGATGGCTTTCTGCGGCGGCCGGTTGCGGGTGGCCCTCGCGACCTGGCACGTGCCGCTGCACCAGGTGCCCCGCCTGCTCGGTCCGCACCTGCTGCACCGCACGGTCGCGGCGGCGGACACGCTGGCCCGGTCCGAGGGTGTGGCCCGGCCGCGCATCGGCGTCTGCGGCCTCAACCCGCACGCGGGCGAGGGCGGCCTGCTCGGCGAGGAGGAGCGCGACCTGATCAACCCGACGCTGGCGAAGCTGCAGGCGGAATTTCCCGGCCTGTCGTTGTGCCAGCCCGGCGACACGATCTTCGCGCGGGCGCTCGCGGGCGAGTTCGACGTGGTGGTGGCCCTGTACCACGACCAGGGCCTGGCGCCCCTCAAGGTGGTCGATTTTGACACGGCGGTGAACGTCACCCTTGGCCTGCCGTTTGTTCGGACGAGCCCCGACCACGGGACGGCGTTCGGGATCGCGGGGCAGGGGAAGGCGCGGGCCACCAGCTTTGCCCAGGCGGTCGAAGTGGCCCGGCGCTTGATAAAGTCCCGGGCCCGGCAATAGTCCGCGCGCATGTCCGCCACCGTCACCGCCCTCCCGGAGGGCGTCCGCGAGGGAAACGAGAACCTGGTCCGCCTGACGGCGTCCGCCGGGGCGAAGGCGGCTGCGCTCATGGCGCGGGAGGGGCAGGGGCATTTCCTCCGGATCGCGATCTCGGGCGGCGGGTGCAACGGCCTGAGCTACAAGCTGAAGTTCGCGCCGGAACCCCGGCGGGGCGACCTGCTGGTCCGGACCGCCGGCGTGGCGGTCCTGGTGGACAGCAAGAGCGCGCTGTACCTCAAGGGCACGCATCTCGACTATTCCGACGCGATGGTGGCCGGCGGCTTCAAGTTCTCGAACCCCAACGCCAAGGCCTCCTGCTCCTGCGGCGAGAGTTTCTCGGTCTGACCACCCCCATTTTACGAGGGCGCCCTCCCTACTTAGGTGTTGTCATTCCGGCGCTTCCCGGCGAGAACCCCGCCCGACCTACTCACCCGATCCTATCCTAATTGATGGCTACTCCGTTCCCTTCCGCCGGCGGCGGCAATCGTCCCGGCTCTTACCAGCGTCGCAACAACGACCCCTTCGCGGCCATCCGCCGCAATCACCGCATCAAGGTTCCGCAGGTTCGCCTGATCTCACCCGAGGGCAAGCAGCTCGGCGTGATTGAAACCACCAAGGCCATCAACCTCGCGCTGGAAGTCGGGCTCGACCTCGTGGAAGTGGCGCCGAACGCCACGCCGCCGGTGTGCCGCATCATGGATTTCGGCAAGTACGTGTACGAGGAGTCGAAGAAGACCTCCCACGTGAAGGCCACCGCGAGCAAGATCAAGGAGATCGAGTTCAGCGCGCGCATCGAGCAGAACGACTTCAACACCAAGCTCCGCCACGCCGAGGAGTTCCTCGAGCATGGCAACAAGGTGAAGCTGCGCCTGAAGTTCCGCGGACGCGAGATGGCGCACACCGAGATTGGATTTGACGTGATGAACCGCGCCGTCGCCGAGCTCGGCGGCATGGGCCATCCGGACGCCGAGCCGAAGCTGATCGGCCGCAACATCAACGTCATGCTCACGCCGCTGCCCACCAACAAGCGGAAGCCGAAGTTCCACGTCGAGCAGGGGCCGGACGACGAGTCGTCTGCCCCGCCCCCGGCCGGCACCTGAGCCGGCGCCGCCATGACTAGGGCGGCCCTGCGTCTCTTCCTGGTGGCGCCCCTGCTCGGGGCGCTCGTGGCCGCGGCCCAGGCGCCCGGCCGCTCCACCCCCACGCGCCCGGGTGCCGCACCCGCGGCGCCCCCGGCGTTCAGCGCGCTGCCCCGCCTCGCCCAGCTCTCGGCCTCCCGGATCGGCGGCATCGACCACGTCTCGCTCCGCGAGGCCGCGCCGCTGCTCGGCCTCAAGGCCGCGTGGGCGGAGAAGGAGCGCCAGCTCACGCTCTCCGACGCCACCGGTCGGATCGTGTTCGAGGCCGACAGCCGCGAGGTGAACTTCCGCGGCCTGCGGCTTTTCCTCGGCCGGCCCGTCGTGCTGCGCAACGGCATCGTCCTGGTCAGCAAGGTCGACTTCGAGCGCGTCCTGCTCGCGCGGCTGCGCCCCGCGCTCCTCGGCGCGCCGCCCCCGCGGCCGCGCGTGGTCGCCCTCGATCCGGGACACGGGGGCACCGACAACGGCATGGAGAACAAGACGCTCGGGCTGAAGGAAAAGGTCCTCACGCTCGACGTCGCCCAGCGCGTCCAGCGCCTGCTCGCCGCCCAGGGCTTCACGGTCGTGCTCACCCGGACCACGGACGCGCCGCTCGCCGCCGACAAGCCCACCGATTTCCGCCGCCGGGCCGATGTGGCCAACCGCGCCGGCGCCGACGTGTTCGTCAGCATCCATTTCAACTCCCTCTATCCCGACACCAAGACCAGCGGCACCGAGACCTACACGTTCACGCCGCAGTTCCAGCGCTCCGACCGCGCCTGGAGCCCAACCGAGCCCGACGACACCGAGCGGGACGCCGCGCCCGTGAACCACTATGACGCGTGGAGCTCGCTGCTCGGCCAGTGTCTCCACCGCGAGGTCATCGGGAGCCTGGGCACGCTCGACCGCGGGCAGAAGACGATGCACTCCGCGGTCATGCGCGGGCTCTCCTGTCCCGCCGTGCTGGTCGAGTCCGTCTTCCTCTCGAACGAATCCGAGGCCCGCCTGGCCTCGACCCCGGCGGGCCGGCAGCGGATTGCCGACGCGATCGCCGCGGGCATCGTCGCCTATGCCGACGCCCTATCCGCGCTCCAGCCGAAACCCGCGGCGACGGGCGGCGTCTCACCATGAACCTCACCATGCCAACCACCCGTTTCCTGCTGGGCGCCGCCACGGCGCTCGTCCTGCTCGCGTCGCCGGCGCGGGCGTGGGAATCCGCCGGCCACCGGATTGTCACCCAGGTCGCGATCGACAGCCTGCCGGGCGACTTCCCGGCCTTCGTCCGCGACCCGGCCCACCTCAAGCGCCTGCTGTACGTGGCGGGCCTGCCCGACCGCTGGAGCCACGCTCCCGACATGCCGCTCAAGCACGTCAACTGGCCGGACCATTACCTCGACGTGGAGCAGCTCCCGATGGCCGGGCTCGATCCCCGGCAGCTGCCGTCGTTCCGCAACGACTTCATCGTTGAGTTTGCGGCGGCCCGCGCAAAGCACCCGGAGCAGTTCCCGCCGGCCAAGCCCGGCACGGATCCCGAGCACTCGCGGGGCTGGCCGGGTTTCCTCCCGTGGTCCGCGACGGAGTCGTTCTACCAGCTCAAGACCGCCTTCTCGGCCCTCAAGGTCTTCCGGGAACTCGGCACGCCGGAAGAGATCGCGAACGGGGAGTGGGACGTGATTTTCCTGATGGGTGTCTTGAGCCACTACATCGGCGACCTCTCGCAGCCGCTGCACACGACGAACCACCACGACGGCTGGGTGGGGCCGAATCCGCACGGGTACACGACCGTGCCGGGGTTCCACACATGGATCGACAGCGGCCTGATTGCCAAGGCCCAGCTCACCTACGACAACGTGCGGTCCCGCGTGCAGCCGGCGACGCCGGTGTCACTGGCGCTGCGCCCCGACGGGCGCGACCCGGTGTTTGCTGAGACGATGGAGTTCCTGCTCGCCCAAAACCAGCTCGTGGAGCCCGTCTACCAGCTGGAAGCCGCGGGCAAGCTCGGCCACGGCAACTATCCGGTCAGTTCAGAGGGCCAGGAGTTCATCCTCGGCCAGCTCACCAAAGGGGGACAATACCTTGGCGCCCTGTACCTGAGCGCCTGGATGAGTGCACCGCCGGAGACCTACCTCCGCTCGGTCCTGCTGAAGCGGCGCGCGGCCGAGGCCGCATCGGCTCCCGTGCCCGCCCCGGCCAAGGCGCCGTGACCGCCTAGCCCCGCCAGGCGAGCACCACCGCGCCGGCCACGATCAGCGCGCTGCCGATCACGCTGCGCAGGCTGAGGGGCTCGTGCAGGAACAGCGCCGCGAACCCCAGCACGAAGACCACGCTGAGCTTGTCGACCGGCGCGACCTGGGACGCCGGCCCGAGCTGCAGCGCGCGAAAGTAGCACAGCCACGAGCAGCCGGTCGCGAGGCCCGACAGCACGAGGAACAGCCACGTGCGCCGCGGCACGTCGGTCACCGCGGACGGATGCGCTGCCGCCAGGGCGATCGCCCAGGTGAACACAAGGATGACGGAGGTGCGGATCGCCGTCGCCAGGTGCGAGTTCACCCCGGTCACGCCGACCTTGGCCAGCACCGCGGTCAGGCCGGCGAACAGAGCCGACAGGAGGGCCCAAAAAACCCACGACTGGGCGAGGCTGCTCATCGCGGGGCGGCCAGGGCGGTGCCGAGCAGGTACCCGAGCCAGGTGCCAATCACGCAGAGCACGACCGATCCCACGATGTAGGCGCCGGCGCGCGTCGCATCGCCGGCGCGCAGCAGCGCGAAAGTCTGGAGGCTGAACGCCGAGAACGTGGTGTACCCGCCGCACACGCCGGTGAGGAGAAAGAGCCGCATCTCGCTGCTCGGGAACAGCCGCGCGCCCGGGCCCGAGGCGACCGCGAAGAACCCGATGGCCAGGCAGCCGGTGAGGTTGACGAAAAACGTGCCCCAGGGAAACGGGCCGTCGAGCCGGGCGGTGACAGTCTCGGTCAGGCCGTGACGCAGGATGCTGCCGAGGGCACCGCCGAGGGCGACGAGGAGGTAGGCGATCATGATGGGAGCCTGTTGGAGGAGTTGAACAGGAGTCATCAGTCCCCGCGGGGGAGACGGTTTACCCGGGACGGGAAGGCGGAATCCATCGCCGGCGCCGAACCAAACCGCTCCCGGCCCGCTTGGCAAGCGGCCCGCGCGGCGCGCCGTGTCACTCAATGCGTGACACGAGATTGGACGCGGCGTGAATCGGGCCTCGAAATCGTCGCCGGCATCGGCAGAGTGCTGGGGCTTGCCGACGCTGTTCTCCAGGATCCGTGGCTGTGCCGTGCTGGTGCTGGCGGTGGGGCTGGCGGCCGGACTGCGGGCCGCCGACCCGCTCGCGGCCCGCGTGGTGCTGCTGGCGAATGCGGACGATCCCGAGTCGGTCGCGATCGCCCGGCACTATGCGGAGGTGCGCGGCGTTCCGTCCGCCAACCTCATCGCGTTGCCGATGACTGCCGCGGAGACGATCACGTGGGACGAGTTTGTCGGACAGATCTGGCGGCCGCTGCAGGACGAGTTGGTCCGGCGGCGGTGGATCGAGGCGATCCCGATGGACCTGTCCGACGACGTCGGCCGGCGGAAGCACGCGATGGCGGGGCATCACCTGGCTTTCCTCGTGGTGTGCCGCGGCGTGCCGCTGCGCATCAGCCATGATGCGGCGCGGTACCGGCCGGCGCGCGGCCTGCCGGAGAATCCCTCGTTCCAGACGAATCAGGCGGCGGTCGATTCCGAGCTCAGCCTGCTGGCGGTGAACGAGAGCGCGATCAACGGCTTCGTGCCGAATCCGCTGTTCGGCCGGGACCGCCCGGTTCCCGGCGAACTTGCGCAGGTGGTGAAGGTCGCGCGCCTCGACGGTCCGACCGCGGCGGACGCGGCGGCGCTGGTCGACCGCGCGGTGGCGACGGAACGGACCGGCCTGGCGGGGCGCGCCTACATCGACCTCGCGGGTGGCCGGCCGGACGGCGACGACTGGCTGAAGGCGACAGCGGCGCAGTCGCGGGCGCTGGGCTTTGACACCGACGTCGAGTCAACGCCGGCGACCTACGGTGCGGGGGCGCGCTTTGATGCCCCGGCGCTCTACTTCGGCTGGTACACGCCGCGGCTCAACGGACCGCTGGCGCTGCCCGGGTTCCAGTTTCCGCCGGGCGCGATCGCCGTGCACATCCACAGTTTTTCCGCCGAGACGCTGCGCTCCGCCGAGACGGGCTGGTGCGGTCCGCTGTTGGCGCGGGGCGTGACGGCGACAGTCGGAAACGTCTTCGAACCGTACCTCCAGCTGCTGCACCGTCCCGATCTGCTCCTGCGCGCGCTCGCCCGTGGCGAGTGTTTCGGGGACGCAGCCTATTATTCGCTGCCGGTGCTGAGTTGGCAGTCGATCGCGATCGGCGATCCGCTGTATCGGCCGTTCCAGGTTTCGCCGGCAAACCGGGGTTCCCGTCGACCGGACCCGCCGGCCGGTCTCGAGGCCTATGTGGTCCTGCGGCGGTCTCATGAACTGGAGGCCCGACGGGAATCGGCCGCGGCCCGGCGGTTGCGCGAGGACGAACTGCGGGCGCATCCGAGCCTGCCGCTCGCGCTGGCGGTGGCGGCCGACCGCGAGGCGGCGGGTGACCGGGCGGGCGTGGCGGGCGCCCTCAAGGTGGTTGAGCCGGCGAACCGCTGGCCGGCCGACCAGTGGGGCGCGGTGCACGACGCGGCGGCGCGTGCCCTGCGGGTCGGGGCACCGAGCCTGGCGGTCACATTCCTCAGCCAGCTCCTCGACGGCGATCTCCCGCTGCCGGCGGAGTTGCGGGAAACCTGGCTCGCCGAGGCGGTGGCGGCGGCGCGGGCGGCGGACGACTCCGCGCGGGTGAGCGACTGGACCCGCCAGCTCGACGAGCTCCGGCTCGGGACAAAAAAATAGCGCGGCCGCAGAGGCCGCGCCATGAACGAGCGGGTCGCCTCAGACCCGGTCGACGATCCGGTCGGCGAGGCCGTACGCGATCGCCTCCTGGGCGTTGAGGTAGAAGTCCCGGTCCGTGTCCTGGTTGATCTTCTCGAGCGGCTGGCCCGAGGCATCGGCGAGGATCTGGTTCAACTCGGCGCGGAGCTTCTCCATTTCCTTTGCCTGGATGTTGATGTCGGTGGCCGGTCCGACCATGCGGCCCGAGATGAGCGGCTGGTGGATGAGCACGCGCGAGTGCGGATAGAGGAGCCGGTTGCCCTTGCGCGCGCCGGAGAGGAGGATGGAGCCCATCGACGCGGCCATGCCCGTCACGACCACCGTGATGGGCGACGAGATCAGCTTCATCGTGTCGTACACCGCCATGCCCGCGGTGATCGAGCCGCCCGGCGAGTTGATGTAGAAGGTGATGGGCTGGCCGGGTGCGACGGTCTCGAGGTACAGCAGCTTCTCGGTGATGTCCTTCGCGGAGGCATCGGTCACGGCGCCCCACAGGAAAATCTTCCGCTCCTCGAGGAACTTCCGCTGGATCTGCTGGCCAACCGGCGTGCCGCCCTTGGGCGAGCAGCATTCCTGCTCGTCGTCATCGTCTTCATCGTCGGCGCGCGGCACCGGCGCGGCGAGCCCAGGCTGGAGGTTGTCGAAATGCATAGGACCCGAAGGTTGGCGGCCTTCCCCGGGTTGGCAAGTGGTTTGGCCGTAATGTTCCGGGCGACGGCGCGGGCGCCTTGCCAAGGCCGGCGGACGCCGGCTAGAAACCGACCATGAGTGTGCAGCGCATCTCGGGTCGCGTGGTGGATGTGGTCAACCGGGAGGAGTTTCCGGGGACCATCGAAGTCGAGGACGGCCGGATCCGCCGGATTGTGCGCGACGCGAAGCCCCGGGGTCGTCACCTGCTGATGCCGGGCTTCGTCGACGCGCACATCCACATCGAGAGCTCGCTGCTGCCGCCCGCGGAGTTCGCCCGCCATGCCGTCGTGCACGGCACGGTGGCGACGGTGTCGGATCCGCATGAGATCGCGAACGTCCTGGGCGAGGCGGGGGTGCGCTACATGATCGCCGACGGAAAGCGCACGCCGCTGAAATTCAACTTCGGGGCGCCGTCGTGCGTGCCGGCGACGACATTCGAGACGGCCGGCGCCAAGCTGAATGTGCCGGCGGTGCGACGTCTGCTGGACCGACCCGAGGTGCGTTTCCTCGCCGAGGTGATGAATTTCCCCGGGGTGCTGAACGGTGACCGGGCGTTGATGGCGATGATCGCGGCGGCGCGACGGCGCGGGAAGGCGGTGGACGGCCATGCGCCCGGACTGCGCGGGGAGACGGCGGCGCGCTATGCCGCGGCGGGCATCACGACCGACCACGAGTGCTTCACGCGCGAGGAGGCCGAGGACAAGCTGGCCGCGGGAATGAGAATCCTGATCCGCGAGGGATCCGCGGCGCGGAATTTCGCGGCCCTGGCGCCGTTGCTGCGGGCGCACGCAGAGCGGTGCATGTTCTGCTGCGACGACCTGCATCCCGACCTGCTCATGCGTCGCCACCTCGACGAGCATGTCCGTCGGGCGCTGGCGCTCGGCGTCGACCGCTTCGACGTCCTCGCGTGCTCCTCGGTCAACCCGGTCCGGCACTACGGTCTCGACGTGGGCCTCCTGCGGGAGGGCGATCCGGCCGACTTCATCGAGGTTGAGAGTTGGCGCCGTTTCCGCGTGCGGCGGACGTGGCTGGGCGGCCGGCTGGTGGCGGCGAACGGCCGAAGCCGCCTGCCGCGCCTGCGGTCCAGGATCGTCAACCAGTTCCGGGCGCAACCCCGCCGACCGGAGGATTTTTCCGTCCGGGCCGGGACCGGCGAGGTCAATGTCATCGAGGCGCTGAACGGCCAGCTGATCACCCGGCACCAGCGCCAGCCCGCGGTGCTGCGGGCCGGCGAGGTGGTGGCGGACCCGGCGCGCGACCTCCTGAAGATCGCGGTGGTGAACCGGTACGCGGCGCGCGCGCCGGTGGCCGTCGGGTTCGTGCGGGGCTTCGGGCTGAAGTCCGGGGCGCTGGCCTCGTCGGTAGCGCACGACTCGCACAACATCGTGGCGGTCGGGGCGGACGACGCTTCACTCGCGGCCGCGGTCAACCTCGTGATCGCGCACCGCGGCGGGCTCAGCGCAGTCGACGGCCGACGGCGCGCGGTGCTGCCGCTGCCGATTGCGGGCCTGATGGCGGACGGCGACGGCCGGGCGGTGGCGCGGCGCTACACGGCGCTCGACGTGATGGCCAAGCGGCTCGGTTCGCGGCTCGACGCGCCGTTCATGACACTGTCGTTCATGGCCCTGCTGGTGATACCCGACCTCAAGCTGAGCGACCGGGGGCTGTTCTCCGGCGCTCGGTGGGGCTTCGTGCCGCTGCAGGGTGCCTGAGCCCGGTCACTTGGCGGCCGGCTTGGCGTTCCAGACGGCGAGCATGTCCGGGGAGCCCTGGGCGCGCACGCCGTTGTCGCCGAGGATTTCCTCGGTGGCGGCGAGGGCCTCCTGGCGGCGGAACACCGGCGTTTCACCGCCGCGGGTGTCGAACTCGAAGGCGAGGAACTCGTCCTTCGAGTCGCGCAGGAGCTCGACGAGGTGGGCGAGGTTGCGGACCTTCACGCCGTTCACGCTCTTCAGCACGGACGACATCGGGTTCGAGTAGCCCTTGGCGAGCTTGTGCGGGAAGAACGGCGACGAGACGAGGACCAGTTCCTCGCCGTCGAACGCCGGCGGATCGGTGCGGCGGCGGAGGAGGGGACTCTGGATGAAGCTGAGGGTGTTGAGGGCGCCAGCGTTGCCGGAGAACGCGCCGACGTACTGCATGGTGGCGGTCGAGAAGACCATCGGGCCGAACACGAAGTACGACGGATAGCTGCCGCGCAGGTCCGGGATGAGCATCGGCCGGTCGCTGGGCACCGGCAGCGCGATCGTGACGGGCTGGCTGTTGCGCACGACGGTGAGCGGCACCGTGCCGTCCTTGGCAAGCTTCTGGACGAGGTACTGGAACCGGACGCGGAGATTGGCGCCGAGCCGGACCATGCCCTGGTCGTCGACGGGCGCGTCGCCGATCCGCGTGATCACGTCCCACTTCTTGAGCGGATACGCGGCGTCGGTGCCGTAGGGCTCGCGGACCACGATGCCCTGGACCGAGCGGTCGACCTTGAGGAAGGCGCGGAGCGCGTCGTTCTCGAGCGTCTGGAGGTCGTCGAACATCGCGGGCTTGCCGTGGTACTTGCCCGAGGCGACGTCGGCGAGGAAGAGCTCCACCTCCTCGGTCGGGATGATGTAGCCGATGTTGTCGGCGTTGCCGAGGTGGCTGAAGGCGATGCCGATCATCTGGTCGCCGACGACGGCGGGGCCGCCGCTGTTGCCCGGGTTGATCGCGGCGTCGATCTGGATGCGCAGGCCGGAGACCGGGAAATTGTACGGCATGAACTCGATCCGGGAGACGATGCCCTTGGTGATGGACAGGCTGTTGCCGCCGGTTGGAAAGCCGTACGCGAGGACGGAATCCTTGATCTCGGGGAGCTTGCTCGCGCGCGGGAGCGGGCTGTGCGTGTCGAAGAAGGTCTCGTCGTCGAGCTTCAGCACGGCGAGGTCGATGCCGGGCGCGATGGACTCGACCGTGGCCGAGAGCTTGTCGCCGGCCTGGTTGGCCTGGATCTGGACCTGGCTGGCGTAGAGCACGACGTGGGCGTTGGTCAGGATGCGCTTGCCCTCGATCACGACGCCGGTGCCGGTCGCCTCGTTGGGGGCCTGCTTGGTCCACGGGCGGGCGAGGTCGGGATAGCGCATGGTCGCGAACACCTTCACGACCGAATTCTCGATGTGGCTCGACTTCGTGTCGGCCGCCGAGGCGGCGGCCGCGGCGGCGCCCGCGCTGGCCGGGGCGGCGGCCGGGTTGTCAGCGGCTCGGGTCGAAGTGCCGAGCCAGACGCCGGCGGAAGCGAGCAGGCAGGTGACAACTCGGCGGAACAGGGGCGCGAGGGGTTGCATGGGACCAAAGCGCAAGCACGCCGCCCGGGGAACGCCAGTTTTTTCCGGCGACCGGGCGAAACCATTCGCATTGCCACGGGGGACGCGTTGGCGACACTCGGCGCGACCGTCCCCCGGCCTCCATGACGCAACCGACTCCCTCCATCGCGCCGCGCGGCGCCTGGTATCGCCGGTGGCGCTGGCCCGGTCCCGGCCGGATCGAGTGGGTGCTGAATGTGGTCGCCGTGGCGATCGCCCTGTACTGGATCGCCGGTCTCGCCATGGCTCACGTGCGGATCGTGGCCCAGCCGGGTCCGCAGGAATACAACGAGCCGGCCATCTGGCACACGACCTGGCTCCTGCACCACGGGCGCAATCCGTACACGATCGAGGAGCTGCCGGGCTCCGCGTACTGTTTCGGTCCGCTCTACAACTACGTCGTGCTCGCGCTCGAGCCGCTGCTCGGGATCGACTATCCGGCCCACCGGATGGTGGTGCTGTTCTTCCTGGCCGGGGCGCTGGCGCTCGTCGTGTACATCATGCGGAAAGCAGGCGCCGGCATCGGCGTGGCGCTGCTGTCGGCGGTGTTCTACTACTGGATGAGCCTCGGCAACATCGAGATCACGGCTCGTCCGGACACGATGGGCCTGTGCTTCTTCATGCTCGGCCTCTTCGTGCCCTGGGCGTGCGGCTATACGCGCTGGTCCACCGTCTTCGGGCTGTTGTGCGCGGTCGTGGCCTTCAACTGCAAGTCGTACTTCGCCGTCGCGGGCTGCGGCACGCTGCTCTGCCATTTCCTCGTCCGCAGCCGGCGCGAGGCGATCTGGTTCGGCGTCGGGTACTTTGCGCTGGTGGGCCTGACATTCGCCCTGTCATGCCACTACTTCCCGTATTTCTTCATCGAGACGGTCATCGTGCAGCGGGGCGGGGCGGCGGTGAATGACCGCGACGACATCGCGATCATGCACACGGCGCTTCTGCTACAGCGCGGCTGGCCATATCTGGTCCTGATGCTGTTCGGACTGGGTGGCTGGCTGTGGCGGTTCTGGCGGCGGCGGCAGCTGGCCACGGAACCGGCCGCGCGCGCGGAGGAGCGGGCGTACATCGGCCTCGGCGTCACGTTCTACCTCATGCTCGTGCTGGTGTTGGCCTACATGGGACGGAACGCCGGCGCCTTCTTCACTTACCATCTCCACCTGCTGTTCCCGTTCATGTTCGTCCTGGCCGCCCGCGCCGCGACGCATCCGTGGGTACGGGTGGCGTTCGCCGCCGTGATGATCGGGATGGTCACGGCTTGGGTCGAGGTGCCGCCCGTGCCGGATTCGTCGGCGGCGTATGGGCGCCTGCGCCAGATGATCGGCAATTCGCAGGACGAGATCCTCGGCATCGCGTCGCTCACGGACATCTTCGACCGCAACGGGCGCCGGGTGCTGCACGACGGCAACACGATGTTCATGGGTTTTGCCTTCGGCGACGGCGGCATCGAGCGCGACCCGATGATTGCCGCCCTGGCCAAGAACTACGAGCGGACCGAGGGCGAGGTGCTCCAGAAAGTGGCGGACCGGACCTACGGCATCGTGTTCACCGAGTTCGACGACCCCTACTTCTGCAACTCGGAGCAGCTCAAGGAAGGCTACGAAAAATTCGAGCAGATCGAATACTACACGTACTTCGGCCACAGTCCGATCTGGGCGTGGCGGCCCAAGACGCCGAAGCAGCCCGGAACGGGTGGTTGAAGGTGGTCGGTTGAAAGTTGAAGGGACCCGAGAGCGCCGACGTTGCGGCAGATTGTCCAACGCCTCCGATCCGGACGAGGTCCACGTAAGCGCCTTCCGCGCCTTTCAACCCTCAGCGTTCAACCTTTAACTACCGTCCTGGCTCACAACAGCCCGAGCTTCATCTTTCCCTCTTCGCTGATCATCGACTGGTTCCAGGGTGGTTCCCAGGTGATGCGCACCTCGGCGGCGGTGACGCCGGGCACCACAAGAATCTTCGACTTGGCGTCCTCGGCAATCGCCGGACCCATGCCGCAGCCGGGCGCGGTCAGCGTCATGGCGACATCCACGCTGTAGCCGGCCTGGGCGTCGCCCGCGACATCCATCGAATAGACGAGGCCGAGGTCGACGATGTTGACGGGAATCTCGGGATCGTAGACCTGACGCAGCTGGTTCCAGATGGCCTCGGGATCCGGGGCGCCGTTGGCGAGCGGCGCGGCCTTCACGGTCGTGTCCACGACGGTCTCGCCGATCGCGTCGCCATCGCGGCCCTCGATGCGGTACAGCCCGAAGTCGGTGGAAACCGTGTAGGTGCCCCCGAGGCGCTGCGTGACCGCAAGGCGCGTGCCGGCCGGGAGCGTGGTCTTCTCGCCGGACGGGATCTGCGTGGCGGTGACCTCGCGGGCAAGGGTGCGGGCGGTGTTCATGACGGAAAGAGGATAGAGAAGGGAGGCGTCAGGAGCGAGGGCTGAGTGGGATGAGGCACCCCGCAGGTCGCGCGGGTCACTTCGCGAAGCTGGACTTGATGAGCTCGCGGAGCGCGTCGTGGAGCTGGTCGTTCGTGAGCTTGTTCAGGACCTCCTCGAAGAAACCGAAGGTGAGCAGCTCGTCCGCCTCGGACTTCCGGATGCCGCGGGCCTGGAGGTAGAACTCCTGCTCGGGGTCGATCGGGCTCGAGGTCGCGCCATGGGTGCAGCGGACGTCATTGGCCTGAATCTCAAGGCCGGGAAGCGAGTTGGCCTCGGCCTCGTCGCTGAGGAGGAGGTTGCGGTTGCTCTGGTAGGCGTCGGTCTTCTGGGCATCGGCGTCGACGACGATCAGGCCGGAGAAGATGGTCTTCGACCGCTCGAGCAGCGCATTTTTGTAGAGGAGATTCGAGCTGGTGTGGGGCGCCTGGTGGATCTGCAGCGTGCGCTGGTCGAACTCCTGCGTGCCGCGCGCGACGGTGAGCGCGAGCATCTCGGTGTGGGCGCCGGGGGCCTGGAGCTGGCTGTGGCTCTCGTGCCGCGCCTGGCGGCCGCCGAGATGGAGATTCAGCGAGAGCACGCGCGCGTCGCGTCGGGCGACGGTGGAATTGAACTGGAACGAGAGCGTGTCCCGGGACCAGGTCTGGGCCGCGACGTACGTGACGTCCGCGCCGTGGCTGGCGACGAGGTCATTCTGGCCGCAGGCGAACTGGCGCGACGCATCGGCCGAGCGGAAGAGGTCGACCAGGGTCACGCGGGCGCCGGCCTCGGCGACGACGAGCGTGTGCGGGAAGACCGCGCTGTTGGCGCCGTGCGCGTAGTGGAACACCGCCAGCGGACCGGCGACCTCAACATTGCGCGGAACGTAGAGGAACGCGCCATCCTCGAGGAAGGCGGTGTGGAGGGCGGCGAGCTTCTCGGACCCCTGCGGGGCGGGCTGTGCGAGCAGGTGAGACTTCACCAGGTCACCATGCCGCAGCAGGGCGTTCTGCAGGGTGTCGAAGATCACGCCGCGAGCGGCGAGGTCGGCGGCGATGGCGTCGACCGAGACGAGCCGGTTGTTGGCGAGGACGATGCGGCCCGCCTTGGCGATGCCGACGGGAGCGTGGCCGAGCTGGGCCAGCGGCGCGGCGCCGCCGCGGACGTAGCCGTCGAGCTGGAGCCCGCTCAGGGTGGCGAAGCGCCACGACTCATCGGTGCGCTTCGGCATCGGGGCCGCGGTGAAGCGCTCGTAGGCGGCCCGCTTGCGGTCGAGCCACCACGCGGGGAGGTGGGCGACGGTGGCCAGGTGGGCGGCGAAGGCCTCGGGCGTGAAGGCGCCGGCAAGGGAGGCGGGAGTCAGGACGGGAGCGGACATGGAAATTGCGAATTGCGGATCGCGGATTGCGAATTGGACAGCGGTTGGGCGGTGGTTCGGCGCGGGGGCGATTCGCAATCCGAAATCCGCGATGGCCGGGGGGTCAGCCGACACTGCCCTCCATTTCGAGGTCGATGAGGCGCTTCAGCTCGACGGAGTACTCCATCGGGAACTGGCTCGCGAGGTCGTTGACGAAGCCGTTCACCGAGAGACTCATGGCCTGGCCCTCGGTGAGACCGCGCTGCTGCATGTAGAAAATCTGCTCCTCGCTGACCTTGGAGACACTCGCCTCGTGCTGGGTGGAGTTGGCGTTGCCGCGGACCGTGATGGCCGGGTAGGTGTCGGTGCGGCTGTTCGTGTTGATGAGCAGCGCGTCGCACTCGGTGTTGTTCTTGCAGCCCTTGAGGTGCTTCGGGATGTGGACGACGCCGCGGTAGGTGCTGCGGCCCTGGCCGACCGAGATGGACTTCGCGACGATGTTCGAGGTGGTCTCGTCGGCCGCGTGGATCATCTTGGCGCCGGTGTCCTGGTGCTGGCCGTCGTTGGCGAGCGCGATCGAGATGACCTCGCCGCGGGCCTTGCGGCCCTTCAGGACGACGCCCGGGTACTTCATGGTGAGGCGGCTGCCGATGTTGCAGTCGATCCACTTGATCTCGGCCTCCTCGTGGGCGACGCCGCGCTTGGTGACGAGGTTGAAGACGTTGTTGGCCCAGTTCTGGACCGTGATGTACTGGATCTTCGCGCCCTTGAGCGCGACGAGTTCGACGACGGCGGAATGCAGCGTCGAGGTGGAGAACTTCGGCGCGGTGCAGCCCTCCATGTAGGTGAGCTCGGCGCCCTCGTCGGCAATGATCAGCGTGCGCTCGAACTGGCCGAAGCTCTCCGCGTTGATGCGGAAATAGGCCTGGAGCGGGTGGGAGACCTTGACGCCCTTGGGCACGTAGATGAACGAGCCGCCGGAGAACACGGCGCTGTTGAGCGCGGAGAACTTGTTGTCGCCGGTCGGGATGACCTTGCCGAACCACTTGCGGAACAGCTCGGGATGCTCGCGGAGCGCCTCGGTCGAGTTCAGGAAGATCACGCCCTGCTTGGCGACGATGTCCTTCACGTTCGAATAGGCGGCCTCGGAGTCGAACTGCGCCTCGACGCCGGCGAGGAACTTGCGCTCCTGCTCCGGGATACCGAGCCGCTCGAAGGTCTTCTTGATGTCGTCCGGGACCTCTTCCCAGGTGCGCTTCGGCTTCTGGCCCTGCGCGAGGTAGTACCGGATCTTGTCAAAGTGGATGTTTTCGAGGTCCTTCGTGGCCCAATGGGTCGGCAGCGGCTTGGCCTGGAACTGCTTCAGCGCGTTGAGGCGGAAGTCGAGGATCCACGGGGCCTCCTTCTTGACCGCGCTGATGTAGCGGATCGTCTGCTCGGACAGGCCCGTGCCCGCGTCGAACTCGTAGTCGATCTTGTAGCTGAAGTTGCCGGCGTTCTGGTCAATCCCCTGGACGGGATTGTCCGCGGTCGCGGCGGCCGGATCGGTGGCGGTGATGTCGGGCATGGCCGGAAAGGGGTGCGGGTTAGGCGTGGGCGAGTTCCTTCTTCACCCAGTCGTAGCCCTTCGCCTCGAGCTCGAG
>CAYYGV010000030.1:0-33530 GCA_964471615.1 uncultured Opitutaceae bacterium | reverse complement strand
GCATGAACTACCAGCCGGTCGACCGGGTGCCGAACCACGAGGTCGGCGTCTGGGTCCAGACCAAGCAACGCTGGCGCGAGGAGGGCCTCGCGACCGCGGACATGCACTGGGACTGGTTTGTCGGCGAGCCGCGCTGGGACCTCGATCCCCGCGAGTACATCGACGTGAATTTCGGCATGGTGCCGCCGTACGAGGAGAAGGTGCTGCGGCGCGAGGGTGACACCGAGATCATCCAGCACACCAACGGCGTGATCTCCAAGGCGCTCATCACCGGCACCGCCGAGGGCATGCGCATGAGTATGGACGAGTACATCAGCTTCCCGGTGACGACCCCGGCGGATTTCCAGGAGCTGAAGAAGCGCTTCCGCCCGTCGTGTCCCGTGCGCTACCCGCCGTATTGGCAGCAGTTCCTGCAGCCCGCCTGGGCGCAGCGCCAGCACCCTCTTATCCTCGGCCGCAACTGCGCGACGCTCGGCTACTACTGGCGGGCCCGCGAGTGGATGGGCACCGAGAACCTCAGCTACGCCTGGTACGATGAGCCGGCGATGATGCACGAGATGATGGAGTTCATCACCGACTTCACCATCGAGACCGCGCGCCCGATCCTCGCGGCCGGCGTGAAGCCCGACTATATCTTCCTCAACGAGGACCTGAGCATGAAGAACGGGCCGTTGCTCAGCCCCGAAACCTACCGAACGTTCATCCTCCCGGAGATGAAGCGCCTGGTGGCGTGGTTCAAGTCGCAGGGCGTGCGCTGGATCATCGTCGACACCGACGGCAACTGCGAGCTGGTCATCCCGCATTTCATGGAGGCCGGCGTCGACTGCATCTGGCCGCTCGAGCGCGCCTCCGACATGGACCCGCTGGCGGTGCGGAAGAAATTCGGCCGCGAGCTGCGCCTGTGGGGCGGCGTCGACAAGCGCGAGCTGGCGAAGGACTTCACCGCGATCGATGTCCACCTCCGGACCTTCCAGCCGCTCGTCGCCGACGGCGGGTTCATCCCGACCGTCGACCACCTCGTGCCTCCGGACGTCCCGCTCGCGAACTTCGAGCACTACATGATCCGCAAGCACCAACTCCTCCGCGGCGAGGCGTTCTAGTCGTCCGATTCCATGAGCCGCCAACTCGCCCTCGACACGCTGAATCTCAAGTCTGTGCCGCGCTTTGCGCGCACCGAGTACAGCCTGGAGTATCACCAGGCGGGACTGCGGCGCGTGGCGGGACCGGAACCCGACACCAACGCGTCGCTCCGCAGCCTCTATGCGCGGTGGGACCTCGACTTCCTGTGGACCGTGCAGGACGGGCTCCGCGGCGACTGGTCGCAATTCGGCCGGTCCACGGACATGGGTCACGCCGAGTACGCGTCCGACGGCAGCGACATGCGGCGGCCGCAGCACTGTCCGTTCGAGACCCCCGAGGAAGTCTGGGCGTTTGACGCGGTCACCGAGTATGGCCTGCCCACGCTGGCGGAGCAGGTGGCGGCGTACGAGCAGTGGATCCAGGAGAAGCGTCGCGACTTCCCGGACCAGCTCTGCACCGGCGGCTACTACAAGACCATCGTCTCGGGCGCGATCCAGGCCTTCGGCTGGGACATGCTCCTCGAGGCCGCGGCGGAGCGCGACAAGATGGAGCGCGTCTTCGACAGCTTCTACCGGCGGACCAAGTTCCACATGGACGCCTGGGCACAGACGAGCGTCGACGCGATCATCCAGCACGACGACTTCGTCTGGACGGCCGGCGCGTTCATGCGGCCCGAGATCTACCGCGAGGTGATCATCCCGCGCTACGCCGAGCTGTGGAAGCCGCTCAAGCGCGCCGGCAAGAAGGTGCTGTTCTGCTCCGACGGCGACTTCCGCGAGTTCGCCGGCGACGTCGTGGCGGCCGGGGCCGACGGGCTGATCTTCGAGCCCGTGATGGAGTTCGGCGAAATGGTCGAGCGATTCGGCCAGACCACGGTGCTGGTGGGCAGCGCGGTGGACTGCCGCGACCTCACGTTCGGAACCTGGGAGACCGTGCAGGCCGCGGTCGACCGGTCCCTCGCGCTCGCGCGCCGCTGCCGCGGCGTGATCCTCGCGACCGGCAACCACCTCCCGGCCAACATCCCCGAGCCCATGCTCGAGCGCTACCGCGAGTACGTGCAGTCGCACCGCGCCCGCTGAGACGCCATGCCCAGTTGAGTGTTGAAGGTTGAAAGCCGACCGACCGACCGAGCCCAACCCCGCCTTCAACGCTCAACCCCAACCTTCAACTCCCCAACCCCCCATGCGCTGGAATCGCGAACAGTACCTCGACCTCATGACCTTCGGCCACGCCCCGCGGCCGATGTTTACCGAGCTCTTCGGTCCGCTGGTCGGGCTGGACGCCGAGTGGCGCGCCCAGGGGGCGACCGAGGCGGAGATCAACATGTCGGCGTTCGACTGGGACTTCGTTCCCTACGCCTTCTGCGGGGGAATCACGCACCTCTTCGGCCCGCCGCCGCGCGTGCTGGAGGACAACGCAGAGCGCCGGCTCGAGCTCGACTGCCTGGGGCGCGAGATGCTGCTGCTGAAGAAGACCGCGACGATCCCGCTGCCGCAGAACTTCCCGGTCCAGACCATGGACGACTGGCTGCGCGTGAAGCCGTTCTTCACCTTCCGCCCCGAGCGCATCAATTGGGACGAAGTCGCGGCCGCGCGCCGCGCCCAGCAGGAAGGGGCGCTCGTGGTCGCCCACATGCCCGGCGCGTTTGACACGCCGCGCGACCTGATGGGCGAGGAGATCGCGTGCCTCGCGTACTACGAGCAGCCCGAGCTGATGGCGGACATCCTCGCGACGATCACCGACACGACGATGCGCGTGCTGGAGCCGATCAGCGAGAAGCTCCACATCGACCAGCTGATGGTACACGAGGACTTTGCCGGGAAGTCCGGCCCGATGGTGGGGCCCAACCAGATCAAGGAGTACTTCGAGCCCTATTACCTGAAGGTCTGGGACCTGGTCCGGTCGCGCGGCGCACGGGTGTTCGAGCAGGATACGGATGGCAACATCAACCCCGTTATCCCGGCGCTCCTCGACTGCGGCCTGACCAGCATCTACCCGATGGAGCCTGCCGCCGGCATGGACATCGCCGAGCTGCGCCGCCTCTACGGGAAGCGCCTCGCGATGCGCGGCGGCATCGACAAGCACGTGTTGCGCAAGGATCGCGACGCCATCCGGCGCGAGCTGGAGCACAAGCTGATTCCGGAGCTGATGTCCGGCGGCTGCGTCTTCGGCCTGGACCATCGCATTCCGAACGGCACCCCGATCGAGCACTACCGCTATTACGTCGCCCTCGGCCGCGAGATGCTCGGCCTGCCGCCGCTCGACCCGTCGCGCACCGGCTGGGCGCGCATGGCGATGTAGGTCGGGCGCCGGTAGCCAGGGGCTACTAATCGGCAAAAGTAATCGGAGCCTCGCCTCAACTGGACCCTCGTCCAGACGTACAGGCGTTACCTCGGTCCGCGCCGACCCGTTTGGCGCCGACCTGCCCCGACCCCCAACCAAACCACCTGCACACCGGCTGGCCATGGCGCCCCCATCCAGCCCAACGCCCATGAAGAGCATACTCCCCAAATTAGCCCTAGCGCTGGCCGCCGGACTGGTCGCAGCCCCGGTCCATGGCCAGGTCAACCCGAAGAAGGAAGTCGACCCGGCCAAGGTCGACCAGGCCATGGCGGCGGAAGCCAGCCCGGCGAAGGCCCCGGACGAACTTGTCGAGATGTCGCCGTTCGTCGTGAAGACGAACACCGACGCCGACAACCGCATCGACGAGTCGAACTCCGGCACCCTGGTGTCGCGGCCGCTCGACAAGACGCCGATGGGCATCGCGGTCGTGAGCGCGGAGATGATGAAGGAACTGATGGTCCTGAACGCGGACGGCCTGAGCAAGATCGTGCCGGGCGTGGCCAACCAGAACAACACGTCCTCCGAGGGCACCGGCAACAACACCCAGTACTCCTCGCGCGGCTTCACCGTGATTCCCCGGCGCAACGGCTTCGCCCCCGGCGGCCGCCTATACGACATGACCGGCATCGATCGCGTGGAAGTGATCCGCGGCCCGAACTCGATCCTCTTCGGCCAGAATGATCCGGGCGGCGTGATCAATTACGTGACGAAACGCCCGCACATCCGCACCACGGCCGGAGCGCACGGCGCGGCCACCGTGGCGGTGGGCGATTATGACTTCTACCGGGCACAGACCGACGTCGATGCCACCATCATCCCGGGCAAGCTGGCCTTCCGGCTGCCGGCGTCGTACACGACCAACAAGCGCGAATTCAAGTGGTACAAGAATCGGGTCGAGGCCGTGAACCCCTCGGTGCTGTGGCGCATCTTCCCGAAGACCGAGCTGACCTTCGAATGGGAACACCTCGACGTCTACACGAACTTCGCCGCGTTCCAGCCGATTGCCTGGACGCCGCCGGGCGGGACCGAATTCGCCGACCTCTACAAGCGCGGCTTCGGTTACTCGACCGCCGAGGGCAGCGTGAGCAACTACACCTTCGGTCCGTACTCCCACGCGAACAACAAGCAGACGAACTGGACCCTCGACCTCACCTCGCGCCTGACCGACCACATCACCTTCCGCGGCATCTATTCCAAGAACACCCGCAACCGCGACGAAGTCGTCCCGACCGGCGGCGACCCGTTCCGCGTGGTGCCGGTGGCGTACCGCGGCCAGGAGACCCAGGACGGCAACCGGATCAACGGCTACAAAGGGGACATCCTGGCCGAGTACGATCTGGGGCCGTTCAAGACCCGGACGGTGGTTGGATTCGAGTATAACGAGAACGACTTCTTCGCGACCATCTGGCGTACCTACCAGAACGGGGCCTCGCTGCCGCTGTTTACGCTGAACGTCGGTTTTGACCCGGTGACCCTGAAGGCCACCCGCGACACCGTCGCCTCCGACTATGCCCCGTTTCCCAGGAACAACTACGTGGACAACGCCCAGGACGCCTCGAATCCGTGGCGCATCGAGAGCGGCCCGTCACTGGCCCGCCAGAAATGGACGAACCAGCGGGTGAGCGAGGTTCTCTCGGGTTACGACGACCGCCTCCAACTCCTGCTCGGCTACGCCCGGGGCAAGAGCACCACGTTCACGTTCACCAACGGCGCCAATGTCCAGACCAGCGAGCTTTCCCAGACGGCCAACGTCTACCAGGTCGGCGCGGGCCTGGCGGTGGACCCGGAGAAGCGGCACATGCTCTTTGTGAACCGGAGCACGAGTTACGCCCCGCAGTTCCTCCTCGATATCAACAACAACTTCCTGCCGTCGCAGACCGCGATTGGCACCGAGGGCGGCGTGAAGTCGAACTGGGGTGGCGGCGTGAGCACGACCTTGACCGTGTTCACTCAGAAGCGGACGAATGTCGGCCGCCAGTACACGGATTTCACCCTGAACCGGACCTACGGCATCCTGACCCCCGGCGAGAAGAGCCAGGGCGTGGAGTTTGAGGCGGTTTATCGGCCGACGAACCAGCTCGATGTCCAGTTTGCGCTGGCCCAGTTTGACGGCTCGATCACGGGCGCGCCTCCGGGCCGCGAGTTCGTCATCGGTCGCGAACTTCCCCGCTCGCCGGAGAAGTCGTGGTCGCTGTTCACCAACTACCGCTTCGTCGGTGGCGGACTCGACGGCCTTCGTCTCGGCGCCGGCGCCAGCCACAAGAACGACACCTGGCTCGATACCGGCCTCAATCAGGCCACCTTGGGTCGGCGGAGCACACCCTACACGGTGCTGTGGCTGACGGCCGCCAAGGAGTTCAAGCTCGAGCACCAGCGCGCGCTCGTGGTGCGGCTCAATGTGGGGAACCTGTTCAACAAGGCCTACATCTCGGAAGGCTTCACGTTCGGCGAGCCCCGCACCATCCGCGTCAGCACCGACTTCAAGTTCTAGTCTAGGCCGCGCCGGCCATCGGCGCCTGGGCGGAGCCGGGCTGGGACCGTGCTCCGCCTTTTGCTTCCGTCCCACCGTCTCCATGATCCCTGTCACCGACTTTCAGTTCAACCGCCACCCGGCGAATCCCATCCTGCGCCCCAGCCCCGGCGCCCCGTGGGAGTCGCTCGTGACCACCAATCCCGGGGCATGGTACGATCCGGTGGCGGGCGAGGTGCTGCTGCTGTATCGGGCGGCGGGCAATGACCAGGATCACGTGGTCCACCTCGGCCTCGCCCGTTCCCGCAACGGCGTCGATTTTGAGCGCGTTTGGCCGCAGCCCGCGGTCTCGCCCATCCCTTGGACCCCGGATGGCGGCTGTCTCGAGGACCCCCGCGTCATTCGCATCGGCGAGTGGTACTACGTGACCGTGGCCTCGCGGCCGTTTCCGCCGGGACGTTACTGGGAGAACGCCGGCCCGTCCCAACCCCGGTCCTTTCCCCCGGAATTTCCGATCGCGCTGCGCCAAAATCTCACCTCCACCCACCTGTTCCTGACGCGGGATTTTCAGAGCTGGATCCGTGCGGGCCGGCTGACCGACCCGTCGCTGGATGAGCGCGACGTCGTCATCTTCCCGGAAAAAGTCGGCGGCAAGTGGGTCACGCTGCACCGTCCGATGCAGTGGCACGGGGCGGGGTTTGAAAACCCGCATCCGGCGATCTGGATTGCCCAGAGCGACGACCTGCTGGCGTGGAAGCACCTGAAGCTGCTCGCCAGGGGAATCGAGCCGTGGGAGCAGAAGATCGGGGCCAACAATCCGCCGCTCAAGACCGCGGACGGCTGGCTGCAGATCTACCACGGCGTGGGAGCGGACAAGCAGTACCGCCTGGGGGCGATGCTGCTCGATCTGGATGATCCGACCCGCGTGACGCATCGGACCCGCCTCCCGATCTACGAGCCGGTGGCGACCTACGAGATCCAAGGGCTCTACTCCGGGGTGTGCTTCCCGTGCGGCCATGCGCTGATCGACGGCACGTATTTCCTCTATTATGGAGGCGGTGATGCGGTGTGCGGCGTGGCCACGGCCCGGCTGGATGACCTCCTGGCGTGCCTGCGGGCCCAGCCAGCCCGGTGATGGGTCCGTCGCGCCGGACTTGCGGGCCCGGCCGGCGCCGTCATTGACTTTCCGCTCCCGCTCGATGGTCACCCAACAGCAACTTGCCCGGGCTGTCGGACTGTCGCAGACCGCCGTCTCCATGGCGCTGCGCAACAGCTCGGCGGTCTCGCGCGCCACCGTGCGGCGGGTGCAGGCGGCGGCGCGACGCTTGGGCTACCGGCCAAATCCACTGATCTCGGCGCTGATGGCCCAGCGCCTGAGCGGCTCGAGTTCGCGCTTCCGCGCCAAGCTGGCGTTCCTCACGCCGTTTCCCCCGCATGAGGCGTGGCGCCACAGCAGCTATGCGGCCGGGTGTTTTGCCGGGGCCCAGGCTGCGGCCCGGGCCCGGGGTTATCTCTGCGAGGCGATCTGGACCGCCGAGCCAGGACGCTCGCGTGACCGGCTCAGCCAGATCCTGTGGACCCAGAATGTCCAGGGGCTGATCATCGAGCCCCTGCAGGTCGACCAGCCGCCCCTGACCCTCGACTGGAGCCGATTCGCGGCGGTCAGCCTCGACTATTCCCTGGCCGATCCCGAACTGCACCGGGTGGTGGATGATCACGCCTTTGGCATCGAGCGCGTGCTGGAGGAGGTGGGTCGGCTGGGCTACCGGCGGCCGGGACTTGTGATCCGCGCGGTCCAGGATGTGCGGACCCACCACAGCCGGTTGGGGGTCTTCCTCGTGCAGCGCCGGCTCCATCCCGAATGGACCGAGGTGGCGCCGCTGGTCCTGCCGTCGGACCAATGGGACACCCAGCGGTTTGTCGAGTGGCTCCGTCGGGAGCGGCCGGATGTCATTCTCACCGAGGAGACCCAGGTTCCCGCCACCGTGCAGGCGGCGGGGCTCCGGGTGCCGCGCGACGTCGGCATCGCGTTTTTCCACAAGGAGGAGCCGGTCCGCCACCTGAGCGGACTCCAGGTGGACTCCCGCGAGGTCGGCGCGACCGCGGCCAGCATCCTGATGCGGCTGGTGGAGATGAACGACCGCGGACCTCCCGCCGTGCCCACCACCACCCTGGTAAAGGCGTTTACCTGGAACCCGGGGACAACCCTGTGCCGGCGTCCGGCGGCAGGCGCCCGGCGTACGAATTTTCCATGAATCCCACCACCCAACTTGGCCCGGTGCTGCGTCGCCGCGCCGCCTTACCCCACAGCACCGCTGCGCTCGCGCGCGGCCAGCTCACCGTCGGCTTTCTCGGTGGCTCCATCACGGATCCCTCGACGGGCAACCGGTGGCCCGAGGCCCTTGTGGGCTGGCTCGTCGATGCCCATCCCCATGCCCGCATCACGGTCGAGAACGCGGCGCTTGGGGCCACCGGCAGCGACCTCGCCGCGGTCCGGGTGCAGGAGGCAATCCTCGCCCGCCGCTGCGACCTGGTCTTCGTCGAGTACGCCGCGAACGACTTTGGCACCGAACCGAAGCTGCGCGAACGGACCCGCGAGGGCGTGCTGCGCCAGCTGCTGGCTGCCGGCAACTGCGACGTCGTGATCGTGTACACCTATTTCCAGGAAATGCTGACCGACATGCTGGCCGGCAAGGTCCCCCCGTCGATTGCCGACTTCGAGCTGCTCGCCGAGCATTACCGGCTCAATTCGGTGTGGATGGCCCTCCATGCCCTGCGGGAAAACGAGCGCGGCCTCATGACGTGGGAGGAATGGCTGCCGGACGGCCTGCACCCGGAGTCCCGGGGCAGTCTCAGCTACGCCCAGTCCGTCATCGCCTTCCTAGCCGAGACCTTGGCGCGTCCGCCCGCTCCCGTGGTGCCCGCGGCTCTCCCACCGCCGCGCTCTCCTGATGCCTGGGAGCACATCGGCTTCGTGCCCTTCGAGGCGATCGAGCGGCGGGGTTCCTGGAGCGTGCGCCGCTGCGAGACCTGTCGGGGAATCAACCAAGTCCTGATCTCGTTCGCCTCGGGCGCCGGCCTGAAATTCGACTTCGAAGGCCGCGGGCTGGTCCTGGGTTTCGATTTTGGACGGTCCTCGGGCGAGATCCGCTACCGGATTGATGGCGGCGAGTGGCAGACGAGTCGCCGCGATTATCCCTCCTGGGCCGGCGCCGCCGGCTGGCTGCGAGCCTACGTGGTCACCGATCAGCTGGCACGCGGACGCCATGCCTTTGAATTGGAGGCCCTGCCAGGCTCGATTGCCGAGGTGCGGGGCGTGCGCACCTCGATTGGTTTCTTCGCGGTGATCAAGTGACATGGCCGGGCCGCGCCGACTTCTCCCGCCGGCTGTGGTCGCGGTCGGATTTGCGCTCGCGGCGGCGGCCGGCTTGGCCGCCGTCGAGACCGACGTGGTGTCCCGGCAGATCGAGTTGGCGGCCGCCTTGCCGGCCAAGCCAGTAGGAATCGGGGCGCCCGCAACGGATCGCGCGACTTGGGCGAGGCTCGCCCGTGAGCTGCCCAACGCCGGGATCATTGAGGCGGCCCGAATCGCGGCGGAGACGTCACCACCGGACCTGCCGGACGAGCTGTACCTTGAGTACAAGCGGACTGGCAATCGCACCCGCTACCAAAAGCCCAACAAGGAAAGAATAGACCGGCTCGCGCTGTTTGCATGGGCGGAAGCGCTCGAGCACCAGGGACGCTGGGTGCCGGCTCTGACCCGAGAGCTGGATGCGATGCTGGCCGAAAAGACGTGGGTGCTGCCGGCCCATGATCCTGAGCTGCTGAACTTCACGGGACGGAAAACCCAGGTGGATCTCATGGTCGCCATGCGCGGCTGGGTCGTTGCAACGGTGTTATTCTGGCATGCCGACCAATTGCCCCCTCCGCTCGTCGCGCGGGCGCGGACGGAATTGCGACGACGGGTGGTGGACCCCTATCTCGCGCAGTTGCGGGGCACGGCCCCGCCAGGCGAGATGTGGTGGAGACGGGCCGAGAACAACTGGAACGCCGTCTGCCATGCAGGCGTGGTTGGTACCGCGCTGGTGGTCGTCGAGTCCCCGCGCGAGCGCGCCGAAATCATCGCGGCGACCGAGCGGGATCTCGAGGCCTATCTCGCCGGGTTCTCTCCGGACGGCTATTGCAGCGAGGGCGTCGGCTACTGGAACTACGGCTTCGGCCATTTCGTGATGCTGGCCGAGACCCTGGCGGAAGCCACGGGCGGCCGCGTGCAGCTGCTGCACGGTTCCCATGCCGAGCGGATCGCCGCCTACCCGAGGCATCTGGAAATCCTGCCCGGCGTCTATCCGGCCTTCGCCGACATGGACGTGAAGGAACGTCCTTCTCCCTGGTTCCAGGCACTGGCCTCCCATCTGCTCGGCAGAAAACCTGGCGGCCTGCTGCGTCCCCAGTTGGGCGTGCCCGAGTTGCGCGACCAGCTGCTGTATGAAACCGCCCTCAAGGCCTTTGTCCGCCCGGCGGATGGCGAGGGTCCGGCTGAACCGGAGAGCAAGCCCGTGGGCGGATTTTGGTTTGAGGACGCCCAGGTCTACGTGGGCCGCGCCAGTCCGCGTTTCGGGGTTGCGATCAAGGGTGGCCACAACGCCGAGAACCATAATCACAACGACGTGGGTTCCTTCGTGGTGGCGGCGGGAGCTACCGCCGTGCTCGTGGACCCGGGACTGGAAGTCTACACGGCGCGGACGTTTGGCCCCGATCGCTACGTTTCCCAGGTCCTCAATTCCTACGGGCATGCGGTTCCCGTGGTGGCCGACCAGCTGCAGCACGAGGGGCGCCAGTATGCCGCCCGGGTGCTGGCAACCCGCTTCGCGCCCGAAGGCGACACCATCGTGCTCGACCTCGCCGGTGCCTACGCGGTGCCCGGACTGAAATCGCTCGTTCGCACCCTTACGGTCCGTCGCGGAACCAGCCCGGCGATCACGGTGGTGGATGACGTGGAGTATGCGGAACCGGCGAGCTTCTCCACCGCGCTGATCACCTTTGGCGCCTGGCGGGAGGTTTCCCCCGGTGCCTATGCGGTGGAATCGGGCACGGATGGCGTGCTCGCGACCGTGGCGGTGGACGGGGCCGATTGGGCCCTGCGGCCTGAAACACTCCGCGAGGAGCTCCCGGGCGGGCGATTGCCGACACGGCTGGGCATCGTGCTTCAGTCGCCGGTGCGGCGGGCGAGTATTCGGGTCACGATCACGCCCCGATGAATGCACGCCGCGCAGATTCCGGGACGACGCGTCGCGAGTGGCGGGCGGGCACCCTGACCTACTCGGCGGGGGCGTTGGCGATCCTGTTCGTCTGGCTGCTGTGGGGCGATTTCGCGTGGCAGCTCAAGGAGCGATCGGTGGCGCCCATCGTGCAGATCATGCTGCGGAAATTCGAGGCGTCGGATTTTCTCACGGGTTTCTTCCTGCTCTCGCTGCCGTCCGCCATTGGACTCGTGCTGGGGCCGGTGGTGAGTTACCGCAGCGACCGCCACCGGGGCCGCTGGGGACGGCGCATCCCGTTCCTCTTGGCCACGACCCCGTTCACGGCGGTGGCAATGTTTGGATTGGCGTACAGCCCGGTGCTCGGCCGCCTGGTCCACGCGCAACTCGGCTGGCCGCCGGAGTCGCTCAATCTCGCGGTGATCGTCGTGATGGGGCTGTGCTGGACCCTGTTTGAGGTGGCCACCATCACGGCCAATGCGGTCTTCGGCGCCCTGATCAACGACGTGGTGCCGAGGGAGATCATCGGCCGGTTCTTCGGCCTGTTTCGCGCCGTCAGCCTGCTTACCGGCATGGTGTTCAACTACTACCTGATTGGGCACGCCCGGGAGTACTTCACGATGATCTTTGTGTGCATCGGCACCGCCTACGGCGTGGGTTTCGCGCTGATGTGCCTGCGCGTGAAGGAGGGAGGTTATCCGCCGCCCGAGCCCGCCGATTCGGGCACTGCCTCCCGGGTGGTCGCGGCGGTCCGCTCTTATGGCCGCGATTGCTTCACCCGACCGTACTATTGGTGGGTCTTTGCCTGGCTGGCTTTGGCGACCCTCACCTTCATCCCCGTCAATTTGTTCAGCGTCTATGCGGCCGAGAGTTTCGGATTGTCGATGGACAGCTACGGCAAATACCTCGTCGCCACGTATGCCGGCTCATTGGTGCTGGCGTGGCCGCTGGGCTGGCTGGCCGACCGCGTTCATCCCGTCCGCATGGGATTGGGAGCGCTGGCGGCCTACGGCGTCGCCATGGTCGCGGGTTTTTTTGGCATCAAAGGGCCGGAGAGTTTTGGTTTGGCCTTTCTAGCCCATGGGGTGCTCGCCGGCTGCTACGCCACCGGGGCCGCGGCCATCGGGCAGATGCTGTTTCCCAAACTGAAGTTCGCGCAGTTCGCCTCAGCGGCAGGCCTGATC
This sequence comes from uncultured Opitutaceae bacterium, assembly GCA_964471615.1. GTDB lineage: Bacteria > Verrucomicrobiota > Verrucomicrobiia > Opitutales > Opitutaceae > Opi-474. Next base: position 21,195 of record CAYYGV010000030.1, on the reverse strand, counting down.
TCCGCGCTCTGCAATATCGCCGTCGGGCCAACGCTGGGTCTGCTGCTCGACCGCCTTGGGCGAGACTACCACTACACCTTCGGTCTGGGCGGAGTGCTGGGGTTGGCCTCGCTGGCGGTCGGCCTTGTCGTCTACCGGCAGTTCATGGCCCTGGGTGGCCCCGGACGATATGAGGCTCCCTGAATCCCTCGGGTTCCCCCGTGAAATGCCGACGGCGGCCTAGTAGCGCAGGCCGACCTTGCGGTACACCTTGGAGAGCAGCCAGGCGGGGCCGATGAGGAGGAACACCAGGTCCTGGAAGAACGACGGCTTCTTGCCCTCGACGTGATGGCCGATGAACTGGCCGATCCACGCCGCGACGAACAGGACGAGACAGATCTGCCACACGGGCCACGGCGCGTTGAACTCGAGGGCGAGCAGCCCGGCGTGGCACGCCGCCATGAAGGCGAGCATGCCCGAGGCCAGCCGCCAGGACAGCCGCAGGTAGAACGCCGCGGCGATCGCGATCGCCACCAGCGACCAGTTGAACCACGGCAGCTTCGCCTCCAGCGACTCGCCGGTCGGGATCGACCAGCAGAACCCGAGCACGCAGAAGAAAATCGTCGGCACGCAGATCCAGTGGATCAGCTCGTTGGCTGCGTGCTGGTGGCTCTCGCCGTACTCAGCGAACCATTGGTCGGCGGGTTTCTTGGGCACGGGAGAAAGGGTTTGGGTTGGGATCGGGAAACTCGGCGGATCGGGGCGGAGGTCTAGGACCGTCGCCTCCCGACTTTCAACGCTCAACTTGCGGCGCGCCTAGAATTCAATGGGCATCTGTAGCTTGGTACCAACCGGCTCTCCATGCTTGAATCGTGGCAAGAAGAGCCAACCAGCGAGCGCCTCACGCACAGCGGTCTCAACCGTAGGATCGACCGGATCGGCAATCTCGATGTTATCGACCAAGCCCTCAGCGGTTACAATGAAGCGAGTGGTCACGGATTTCGGAACGCTGAGACCTGCAGGTAAGTCCGGTTTGATCTGCATCACCGGAACGGCCGGTTTATCTACGCCCGGGTGGCTCTTTCGAAAGAGGGCAATCAAGTTTGCGAGCCTTAATTGCTCTATCTTGGAGTAATACCGTGAGGCCATCTCCTGATGTTCGGTGCGGACCTCGACGCCGTCAGCGAACACTTGAATGAAATAAGACATAAAATAGTAGCCAACGGAAAAGCGGATGGAGGTCTCTTGGCCTGGCCGAAGATCGGGAACTTCATGGGCGACGATGAGTTCACCGGATTCAGGGTCACGGCTGCGGAAGAAATTGGGATCGAAGCTCACGAACACGAGGAAGACGTGGCGCAGGGGAACATCGGACTTGATCTTCAGCTCGATGAAATTTGGGGTCCCGGTTGTGGCCGCAATGGTGCCTGGCGATCCTTCGAAGATGGTGGCTCGGGAAGTCGGCGCCCCGACAAATTCAATCCGGCCGGGGAGAAAGCGAGCCGCGCGTTCCAACGCAAAGTCGGGATTCATCCGGATTACCTTCTCCCTGCCGTCGAGCATTACGACAGGATTGCTCTTCTCCATTCTGAACACCGGCAAGAGCTGATCTCGATACCGGACCTTGAGAACAGTCGGGTGAGGGGCGTAGGCGAAACCAACGGACGCCGCACAGCAAAAGCAGAGCACAATTAGCGGTCGCATCAAGGATGGCCCAGAATGGTTACTGGTGCGTTATACTCTCGTCCTGAGCCAAGAAATGCTCCCAACGCCGGACAAAACCCGAATCGCAAGCACAGGCACGCGAGTTCTCAACTTATCGCAGGTCTAGAATTCCAGCGGCACCTGAAGCTTGGTGCCGACCGGCACGCCGCCCTTGAGCTGCGGCAGGAAGAGCCAGCCGCCAAGGGCGTTCGCGATGTCGGCACGGGCTGCCGGGTCATCGACCCCGCGGACGTCCACGTTGGTGACCACGCCGTCGGCCGACACCGAGATCACAGCGCTGGCCTCGCCGTGCGGCGGCTTGGCGCCCTGACTGAAGACCGGCCGCGCCATCACGGCAGGGACGGCGGCATGGTCGGCGCCGTGGAATTTCTCCAGGTACTGGGCCCGCACACCGGCCAGCTTCAGGCGGTCGCGCAGCGCATAGTATTTCCACGCGAGATCGGACGCGCTCGTCACCACCTCGCGCCCGTGGCCGTCGAACACCTGGAAGAAATAGGTCTGGTTCGCCTGGCCGTCCGGCAGGGCCGCGGAGATCTTCACCTCGACCTCCTGGCCGGCGGGAAGGTCGGGCAGTTCGTGGACGATGACCTGCGTCTGGCCCTCGTCGGACGGACCGGCTGCCATCCCGGTCGGCGAATAGACCACGATGACGACGAAGCCGCCGGTAATCGCCTGCTGGGCGGTGAGCCGGCCTTCGAAATAGGAGACGCCGAAGCGCCGGCCGGTCGGGGTTGCGTTGTTGTCGGTCAACGCCGCGTCCTGCGCCGCGGCCACCTTCAGCTCGGTGCCGCCGAACTGGACGTGCCGGGCCGTCACGTACCCGGGCAAGAAATGGTCGGCGCGCTGGACCAGGTAGGTCGGCTCGGTGCGGATGCGTTTCTCGGCGCCGTCGACCAGCACGACGGGATCGGTCCCGATCACCTTCACCACCGGCAGCATCTGGTCATGGAATTTCACCGTCAGGACGGACGGGTGGGGCGCGAAGGCGTGGAGGCCGGGGGCGAGCGCGACGCCGAGCACAAAGAGGAGTCGTTTCATGGGATTAGAGTTTGGCGACGGCGCTCTTCTCGAGCGCCTTGAGGTCGACGTCGAAGCCGAGGCCCGGGCCTGTGGGCGCGTGGACGCGGCCGTGACGGTCGATGCACGATTCGAAGACCACCGGGTTACCCATCACCAGGGTCTCGTAGTAGTGGTTGTTCCGGATGGCTAGGCAGAGGTGGAGGTTCTCCACGCCCATCCCGTGCACCTCGGCGCTGAGCTGGAAGGAGTCGGCGAGATGCGCCACCCGCAGGCCGCCGGTGATGCCACCCTTGTAGTGATAGCTCGTGCGCACCATGTCTGCGGCGCCCTGGGCGATGAAGTCCGCGACGTTGTAGTGGCAGCCGTCGGAGGTCTCCGCGGCGAGCACCGGGATGTCGAGCTGCTCGCACAGGCGCCGGTAGGCGTTGATGCTGAACTCGCGCATCGGCTCCTCGTACCAGAGGTAGTCGGCCTCCTCGAGCGCCCGGCCGAGGTACAGCGACTCGTACGGGTCGAAGCCGGCCGAGCCGTCGTACATCAGCGCGATGTCCGGCCCGACATGCTTCCGCAGCGCCTGGCACAGCGCCGCGTCCTTGCGCGCGTCGCCCCAGGCGTGGAGCTTGATCGCCTTGAAGCCGCGGGCGAGGCACTGATCGGCGACGTCGAGGAATTCCTTCGTGGTGCGATAGGTGACCGTGCTCGCGTACGCCTCGATCTCGTGACGGTAGCCGCCGAGCAGTTGGTAGAGCGGCAGTCCGGAGGCCTTCGCCGTGATGTCCCACAGCGCGGAGTCGACGAAGCCCATCAGGTACATCGGGATCTCCTCGATGCGGTCGATCTCCCACAGCTCGTGCCAGAGCGTCTCCTTCATCAGCGGGTCCTTGCCGAGCAGCCACGGCTTCAGCCGCCGCTCGACGAGGTCGAGGGCGATCGCCCCGCGCGGGGCACGGCCCCAGCCCTCGATCCCGGCGTCGGTGACGAGCCGGAGCCAGGTCTGCTCTGTGACCGGGTCGCTGCCGATCAGTCCCTTTCGCCAGACGAACGGGACCTTGGTCTTCGATCGCACCGTGTACGCGTGAACGCCGATGATCTTCATGGGGCGGGGTACCCGGGTAGGTAGCAGGCAACCACCAGCCGGGAAAGCACCAAAGCCCGGAATGTTCACTCCGCCCGCCCCAGCACCGGTGTCACGCAATGCGTGACACCGCAGAATTCGCGCTCGTCGTTAAAATCCGATCCCGCCTACGATGCCGTCATGTTCTCCCTCCGCGACAAGGCGGCGCTGGTCACTGGCGCCGGTTCCGGCATCGGGCGCGCCATCGCCGAGCGGTTCGCGCGGGCCGGTGCCCGCGTGATCGTGGCGGACATCACCGAGACAAGCGGCCGCGAAACCGTGGCGCATATCACCGCTGCCGGCGGCTCGGCCGAGTTCGCCAGCCTCGACGTTGCGGACGACGCGGCCGCGGCGGCCCTGGCGGCACGCCTCGGTCGGCTGGACATTCTGGTGAACAACGCCGGCATCGGCCACGTCGGCACGATTCTTCAGACTACGGCGGCTGACCTCGACCGGCTCTACCGCGTCAACGTCCGCGGCCCGTTCAACGTCACGAAGGCCTTTCTTCCCGCCATGCTCGCGGCCCGGCGCGGCAGCGTGATCAATCTCGCCTCGATCGGCGGCGTTCTCGCGGTGCGCGACCGGCTGGCGTACGTGACCACCAAGTTCGCGGTCGTCGGCCTCACGAAGCAGCTCGCGCTCGACCACTCGGCCGAGGGAGTTCGGTTCAACTGCATCTGTCCGGGCCGCGTGGAGACGCCGTTCGTGCAGGCGCGGATCCAGGAGTATCCCGACCCGGCGCAGGCGTACCGGGAAATGAGTTCCACCCAGCTGATCGGCCGCATGGGTCGGCCCGAGGAGATTGCGGCCGCGGCGCACTACCTTGCGAGCGACGAGGCGGAGCTCGTGACCGGCTCGTGCCTCCTGGCAGACGGCGGCTGGAGCGTGGGCAAGTGACATGACCCGCGCCTCGCCGCGTCCGACCCGCCGTGCCGGAGCCCAGCCGCCGGCCGCCCTGATTGCGCGTGGACTGGGCGAGTCGCGCTTGGCGTTCGGCCTCGCGGGCCTGGGCGGGGCGTGGGGTCCGGTGGACCCGGGCCTAGCGCGCGAGACGCTGCAGCTGGCGTTTTCCCTGGGCATTCACGTCTTCGACGTCGCGCCGGCCTACGGCACCGCCGAGGCTCTGCTGGGCGAAGCACTGCGAACCTGGCGCGGGCCGCGGCCGATCGTGAGCACGAAGGTGGGCCGGCTGCCGGGGCGCGACGCGCTTGAGATGCGGTACGAGCACGGGAGCGAGAGCCTGCGCGACAGCCTGCGGCGGAGCCTCGACCAGCTGGGATTGCCGGCGGTAGACCTCCTGTTTCTCCATGAGCCCGAGGAAGTGCCGCGCGGCGAGCGGGCGCGCGTGGCGGACACGCTGCAGGGGTTGCGCGGGGAGGGACTCGTGCACCGGCTCGGGCTGGGCGGCGGTGACGGGCCGGCCTGGGACGGATTTCTTGAGACCGGGGTGTTCGACGTGGTGATGCTCTTCCGCCGGTTGGACGCGTGCATTTTCGACGGGCTGGCCGACGAAGTCCCGCGCCTGCGGCGGGCCGGCCTCGCGACCTACGGCGCGAGCCCGCTGCACATGGGACTCCTGGGATCGCGGCATCACGAGTTCCTGCGCGAGCGACCGGAGTGGGTCTGGACCGGACCGGCGGCCCGTGCGGTGCGGCTGCGGGAACTGGCCGAGTCGCGGGGCATCCCGCTGTCGATGCTCGCCCACCGGTTTGCCTTCAGCCTCGAGGAACTGGACCGCGTCGTGATCGGTGCGCGTTCGCCCGCGGAACTGCACGACGCCTGGGCGGCGTTCACCGCCGGGCCGCTGCCGGCCGACCTGTTCGACGCGGTCTGCGCGGCGCACAATTGAAATCGACCCCGACCGAGGCGCCGGACAAGGTCCGCGGTCGTGCACTTGAAGACATGGATGGCGTTCGCAGTGATCATGGGCACCGGCCTGGGGGGAGCCGGGCGCGCTGCGGCCAATCCGCTCAATCTAGACGCGGCGACGGCGCTGGAACGGCGGGAGCCGAACGACCGTCCGGCGGTGATTTCACAGGTGACACCGGAGTACCCGCCCGCTTTGCGATCGGCCGGCCCGCGGGGCGAGGTGGTGGTGGCGTTCACGGTGGAAATTGATGGCCGCGTGACGGAGCCGGAGGTCCTGCGCTCATCCCAGCCGGAGTTTGAAGCCCCCGCGCTCGCCGCCATCCGGCAATGGCGGTTCCGGCCCGCGCACAAGGACGGCGTCGTGGTCGCGTCGCGCCTAGTGCAGACGCTGGTGTTCAAGCCGGCGCCGGAATCCGCCGGCCCCGCCAAGCCCACTGTCCCGGCCCAGTCGCCGGGGACCCCGCCATGATCCGCCTCCTGACCGCCGAACTGTGCCGCGTGCCGCTGCGGGCGCGCATGCCGTTCCGCTACGGCATCGTGACGATGACGGAGGTGCCGCATGTCATCCTCCGTCTCACCTTTGAAATCGACGGCTTCCGCCAGGCGGGAGTCGCGGCGGATCACCTGCCGCCGAAGTGGTTCACGAAGGATCCGGGCCGGCCGGTGACCGAGGAGATTGACGAGATGCTGGCCGTGATCCGCGCGGCGGTGGCGCATGCCGGCGCGGTGCGCGCGTCGAACCCGTTCCGCTTCTGGCGGGAGCTGTACGCGGCCCAGGGCGCCTGGGCGGAAACGCGCCGCCTGCCGCCGCTGCTCGCGCAGTTCGGCACGTCGCTGGTGGAGCGCGCGCTGATCGATGCCTTTTGTCAGGCGCGCTCGCTGACCCTCACCGCCGCCCTGCAGGGCAATTTCCTCGGGGTCGACCTCGGCGAACTGCACGCCCCGCTCGCGGGCTCGCGGCCATGCGACTGGCTGCCGCAGCAACCGCCGTCCGAGGTCTTTGCGCGGCACACGGTGGGCCTGGTGGACCCGATCGAGGATGCCGACATCGCGGCCGGCGACCGGGTCGAGGACGGGCTGCCGCAGTCGTTGGCGGCGTGCATCCGCTTCTACGGACTGCGGCATTTCAAGATCAAGATCGACGCCGACATGGAACGCGCCCGCGACCGGCTGCAGCGGATCGCCGCGGTGCTGGCGCGCGAGTGTCGGGAGGGATTCGCCTTCTCCCTCGACGGCAACGAGAGCTTCCGCGACCCCGCGGGCTTTGCGGCCCAGTTGCGCGCGCTGCTGGCGGAGCCGGCGCTCCGTCCCTTCTGGCCGCACCTGCTGTTTGTCGAGCAGCCGCTCCACCGCGAGGTCGCGCTGACGACCGCGGCGGACTGGGCGGGCTGGGCCGGGCGGCCGCCGATCATCATCGACGAGTCCGACGCGACGATTGACAGCCTGCCGATGGCGCTGGCGCTCGGTTACGCGGGCACGAGCCACAAGAACTGCAAGGGCGTGTTCAAGGGCGTGGCGCACGCGTGCCTGCTCACGCAGCTGCGGGCGGCCGGCCAGGCCACGATGCTCAGTGGCGAGGACCTCTCCAACGTCGGGCCCGTGGCGCTGACGCAGGATCTGGCGGTCCAGGCCGCTCTCGGCGTGACAAGCGTCGAGCGGAATGGTCATCATTATTTCGCAGGCTTGGCGCAATTCCCGCCGGTCATCCAGGAACACATGCTCACCCACCACCCGGACCTCTACACTCGCAGCGCGGCAGGCTGGCCCCGCGTCGACGTCCGCGCCGGCCGTCTGGAGCTTGGTTCTGTCCTCTCCGCACCGTTCGGCTGCGCCCCGGGTCTCGACCTGGGCGGGCTGGACGCGGTGGAGCTCGGGATAGGCTGAGCCGCGCGACGGACCGACCCAGCGCGCCGCGAGCATCCGGCGCCGACGTCCTACTTGCCACTTGTCACTCCGCGGGTTGTCCGCGACAACCTCCGTCACCCCGGGCCGATAGCTTAATGGTTAAAGCAGAGGACTCATAATCCTTTGAGTCTGGGTTCGAATCCCAGTCGGCCCACCAGGGCGCCGTTGGCGCCAAGGTTCAGGGTCGAAGAGCCAAGTTACAGGTCTTTCAGCCGCCGGAAATGAGCGCGTGGTCCCTGGAAATGTCCGTTATCCGTTTCTTACCCCCATGTCCGCTTCAGAATCCCAGTCTCCTTCGTCCAACTCGGACTCGGCCGGCGCCGAGTCCGCCCAAGTCTCCGCCCAGCAGTGGAAATGGTCCGCGCTGGCCGGCATGGCGTCGTACCTCGATGCCGGCTCGATCGTGGCGCTCGGCGCGGGTCTCGCGCTGTTCCAGATCGAGTTCCATCTCGATAACCTGGCGGTCGGCGCCCTGACCGCGATCGGCCCCAACGCCATCGGCTGCGCCCTCGGTGCGCTCATTGGCGGCTGGCTGGGCGACCGGCTCGGCCGGAAGCGCATCTACCAGTGGGACCTGCTCGTCTACGCGGCGGGCATTCTCGCCATCGCCTTCGCGATGAGCCCGACGATGCTCTTTACGGGCACGTTCGTGGTCGGCGTCGCGGTCGGCGCGGATGTCCCGACCTCGCTCGCGCTGGTTGGCGAGTTCGCCCCGGCCAAGGCGCGCGGCAAGCTGCTCGGCTTCACCCAGGTGGCGTGGTGTCTCGGCCCCGTGATCGTCCTGTGGCTCGCGGTGGCCCTCGCGCCGCTCGGGCTGCTCGGGATCCGGATCGTGTTCCTGCACCTGTTTGTGGTGGCGATGGTCACGTGGGCGCTGCGGCGGGGCCTGACGGAGTCCGCACGCTGGAAGGCCGCGGCGGGCGCCGCCGGGGCGGTCCGGCACCAGGTGGGCGCGCTGTTCCGGGGCGCGAACTTCCGGGCGCTGGCGTGGACCGGGACCATCTACCTGTTCTGGGGACTCGCCGCCGGCACGGCCGGCATCTTCAACCCGTACTTCATCCGCACGCTCAACGCCGGCGGGCAGGCCGCGAGCGTCGCGCTCGCCAGCGCGGGGTTCATCATCTCGCTCACGGTCACGATCACCGTCTTCATGCGCCATGCCGACCGGGGTCACGCAATCCGGCGCCGGCTCTGGGCGACCGGCGCGGTCATGCAGGGCGTGGCCTACGCGCTGTTCCTCGTGCTGCCCTTCAGCATCCCGACGATCATCGCGAACATCGCGCTCTTCGCCGCGGGCGGCTCGCTGGCGGGCGAGGCCTTCTACAAGGTCTTCAGTCAGGAGCTGTTTCCCACCATGCTCCGCGGCACTGCGCAGGGTTTCACCTTCGGCGTCGCCCGCGTGATGCTGGGAATCTGGAGCTTCTTCGTCCCCGCGCTTGCCAGCGCCGGCATCGCGCCGGTGGCGGGACTGCTCACGCTGTTCCTCGTGGTCAGTGGTGTGGTGGGCTACGCCTTCATGCCGGACACTTCCGGCAAGTCGCTCGAGCAGATCGAGGCCGAGCGGGGCGGCAGCTAGACGTCCCGGTCCCGCACGGGCACGGAAAAACCCCTTGCTGGCGGCGACCGGGATTTCACGATGGCGCGCAATGATCCGCGCCATCGACCACCTGAACATCGTCGTGTCCGACTTGGAGCGCTCGGTCCACTTCTACACCGAGGTGCTTGGCTTCCGGAAGGTGAAGGAGGCGCGGCTCGAGGGCGAGTGGATCGACCGCGTGGTCGGACTCACGGGCGTGCGGGCCCGCGTCGCCTACGTGGTGGCGCCAGCCGGCGAGCCGCGCGTCGAGCTGCTCTGCTATGACCGCCCGACCGGCGCCGCGGTCGCCGCCAACTCCGCGGCGAACACGCCGGGCCTGCGGCATGTCGCGCTCCGCGTCGACGACATGGACGCGATGTGCGCCCGGCTCAAGGTCGCCGGCGTGAAACTCTTCCATGCCCCCGTGAAAGTCCCCGCCGGGGTGGTCAGCCATGACGCCGGCGAGAAGACGCTCGTCTATTTCCTCGACCCCGACGGCGTCATCCTGGAGCTGGCGCAGTACAGATAATCGGGGGAGAAGTAACAGGTAACAGGGGCCAGGTATCAGGAAGATAGCAGTCGGCGCGAGAAGCGCGGTGTCCACTTGTTACCTGCGCACCTGATCCCTGTTACTTGCCGCGCGCGGCTCTAGCGCGGCGCTGCGAGGTAGTTCCCGTAGCTGATCAGTCCGACAGCGCCGAGCAGGAGGGAGATCGCGGAGGTCACCATGACCTTGGTCGAAAGCCGGCAGGCCTTCCACTCGCCGATCGCTACGCCGAAGCCGCAGCTGAGGAGGATCAGGATGATCATGTGGATCGCCCAGCTGGAGAACTTGAAGTCGCCCATGCGCACGTGGCCGAGGCCGTAGAAGAAAAACTGGAGGTACCACAGCAGGCCGGTCAGGGCCGAGAACGCGTAGTTACGGGCGAGGCTGGCGTCGCCGGCGGCGCCGAAATCCCCAAGCGAGCGGTCGCGCCGGATCAGCCAGAGGCAGTAGAAGAGCGTCGTGGTGAACGCGCCGCTGTTCGAGAAGAGGTAGATGACGTTGCCCTGGAAGTGGCCGGCGCCGTGCGCGGCCGCGACGTCCGCGACCGGCTGGCCCGCCGCGAGCGAGAAGCTGAATACCGCGGAGAGGACGCCTGCGAGCAGGACAATCGGGAGACCGAGGCGGGGATTGAAGGCCGTGACCCCGACCTTGGACGCGAGCTCGCGTTCCTTCCGGAAACCGGCGAACCCGGTCACGACCATGGCCCCGCCGCCCAGCAGGACGCCCGCAACCACGAAGATGCCGGCGGTGCTGCTGAGCGTGGACCCGAGCGTGCCCTCAAGAACGGGCGGCAACAGCGTGCCGAGCACGCACGAGACGCCGATGGCGAGCGCGTACGTGAGCGAGTAGCCGATGTGTCGGATCGCGATGCCAAAGGCGATGCCGCCCACGCCGTAGAGCACGCCGAGCAGGTACGACTTCAGCATCGCGCCGCCCGGAGCCTCATGCAGCACGACGAAGAGATCAGGGATGGTGAACCACGCGAAGATCCACGGCAGGATCAGCCAGCAGCCCGACGCCTGGACCAGCCAGTACGTCTGCCACCGCCAGTTCTTCACGTAGTGCTGTGGGGCATAGCAGAGGGCCGCACTGGCGGCGCCGACCGTGTGAAAGAGCGTACCGGTGAGCGGCGAGATCTGAGGATCCATGGGGTGGTGGACAAGCAACAGGTAACAGGAAAGCAGGTGCCAGGAAGATGGCGGGACCAGCCAAGGGCTGTAAGAGGGCCGGCGCAAGGAACCAAGTGCCAGACCGACGGTACTTCCCTTTCAGTCGCTCAGCGGCTCCGCCCGACAAATCCCCGCTCGATTCCTGCTACCTGGACCCTGCTCCCTGCTACCTGCCTGAGCTCGCCGCGCTCAGGCTCAGGCTCACGCATTCATGTCGCTCCAGCGGCGGGCCATCCGGCCGAAGATCCACAGGGCGACGGCGGCGACCACACCAACCGCGGCAAACGGGATCCAGACGTAGAGGTGGGGATGATAGGTGTCCCAGAGCAGGTGCGTCGCGGCCGTGGCGTCGAGTCCCGTGACCTCCTGCAGCTTGACCATCGCCTGCGTGCGCGGGACGCCGAGCAGGCCCTCGAGGGCGGTGACATCGCCGTTCCAGGTGTGACCGGCACCGAGCGGCGTTTTCTCCGCGAGGTACCGCAGCGCGAGCCCGGCCTTTTCGCCATAGTGTCCGTAAACGAAGCCCGCGATCTGCGACCCGGCGTAGACGCCGACGCCAACCGGGATGTTCACGTAGCCGAGGTAGAGACCCTTCTTGCCGGGCGGCGCGATGAGGGCGAGGTACTCGCTCTTCTTCGGGCCCGTGGCCATCTCACCGAGCGAGAAGAACAGGATGCCGAGGACGAGAATCCAGGCACTGGTCGTGAAGCCGGCCACGAGCACGCCGATCGTGGCCAGCATCATGCCGAACAGCATCGCGGTGAGCGTGCGCAGATGGCGCGTGAGCCAGGCGACGCCGACGACGCCGATGATGATGAAAAAGGCGTTCGCGCTGAGCAGCACCTGCTGCGGGATCATCGGGCCGCGCGGGGTCTGCTGCACGAGCGACCGGTACAGCAGGTCCGGCAGCCACCGCAGGCCCTCCGCCATGTCACGGCTGTCCACCCAGTCGGCGATGAAGTTCGGCTGGAGGTCCCACAGTTGGTACATCATCAGCCAGAAGCACGACATGATCGCCATCCAGGCGAGCAGCCGCGGCTCCAGGATGCCGCGCAGGGTGCGGACCAGGACCGCGCCGACCGACTCGGTCTTGGACGCGCCGCTTGGCGTGTCGGTGAGGACGAGCAGGAGCACGAGGTTGAACGCGGTGAACACCGCCGACGCGATGAACAGGTTGCGCCAGGCCTCGGGGGATTGCGCCGCCGCGTGAAACGGCCCGGGCAGCAGCGCGCTCAACGCGAGCAGCAAGGAGGGCAGGTAGTGGCCGACGAACGCCCCGACGTTGACCACCCAGTAGAACAGGCCCCAGCCCACCGAGGAGTTTTCCTTGGTGAGGTTGAGCGCCAGCGCGCCCTGGATGCTCGGCTTGAAGAACGCCGTGCCGGTCGCGAGCACGAGGATGCCCGCGAAGAAGCCCCAGTAGTTGCTGACGAACGGAACATCGCGGAGGAAGGCGATCATCAGGTAGCCGGCCATCATGAGCACCACCGAGAAACCCAGCGTGCGCTTGAATCCGAACCGGTCGGCGAACCCGCCGGTCACGATCGGCAGCAGCGACGAGAACGCCGCCCACCACGCGTAGATGGTGCCCTTGTCCATCGCCGTCAGGTGCAGGGAGCCGGGATTGTCGGCCTGCATGATGTAGATCGGCGCCATCACGCGCAGGTTGTAGTACGCGAGGCGCTCCCACATCTCGATCGTGTTGAGCGTCCAGAAGACGCGACCGAACTTCGGTTTCGCCGGGGCGGCCGCCGGCGTGTCGGGGGTTGAACTCATCGGGGGATGGTTCGTCCGACGCTGAGGTGGCTTCCGCCAGTGGGCAAGGGCGATGTCGGCGCGCGCGTCGCCGGTGACGACCCCGCTCAGGTCCGCTCCATCACGCGCTTCTGCTCACCGGGCTCCGGGAAGAACATCGTCGGCGGCCGGGTGTTGAAACGGTAGTCCAGCCAGGCTCCGAGGATCAGCACGAGGCCGAGGATGCCCAGCAGCCAGAGCCCGAAGAAATAGCCGGCCTGCATCAGCACACCCAGCACCATGCCGAACCGGTCCAGGCCGCGCATCGTCTTCTGGCCCTCGATGACATAGCCGCGCCGCTGCGACGGGATGATCTTCCAGCCACGGTTGAGCCAGATCCGAACCTCGGAGGGGACTGCATCATCCGGCTCCGGAGAATTGGCGGTGATCAGGGCCATGGCGGGGAGAGGACGGGCCGGAGCGTGGGTCAAGATTCCGCCGACGGCAAGACTGGTGCGATGGGCGGCCAATTCAATTTGGCCGCGCGAGCTGGGGTAGGCACCCCAACTGCCGGCCCGCGGCGCGCTTCAGGCCCCCGGATCCGGTTCGCGCAGCGTCGTGGTCCGCCAGTTGAACGCGATGGTGAGCGCGCGGAAGACAAACGTCAGGGCGATCGCCGCGAGCGCGGCCGGGGTCGCCGCCACCTCGAGCTTCACCGTCAGGAAGACAAAGAGCACGGCCCCGGCGAGCGCCGTCAGCACGTAGAACTGGCCGGGCTTGAACACCAGCGGCTCCTCGCCGGTGAGCAGGTCGCGCAGCAGGCCGCCGCCGGAGGCGTTCACCACGCCGACCAGCACCGCGGCCGGCACCGCCAGGCCCGCGAGCAGCGCCTTCTGCGTGCCGAAGGCCGCGTATGCCCCGAGCCCCAGCGCGTCGATCACCGCCACCACCCGGTGGAACCGCCGCAGGTGGCCGCCCGCAAACGCGCCGCCGATCGTCGCGGCCAGCACCACCTCGATGTAGCGCGGGTCGGTGAGCAGCGGCGTCGGCGCGGGCCCCGGGATGAACACGCCGTCGCGGACCAGCGCGCCGCCCAGCCCGGAGGCGAGCGCGAGGAAGAACATGCCGACGATGTCGTAGCCGCGCCGCGTCGCGACCAGCGTCCCGGTCAGCGCGAACGCAAACGTGGCCCCGAGGTCGATGACGACCGGCAGCTGGAAGGCGCCCGGCATCAGTAACGGTAGAACATCGCCTGCAGCGCCGCCGGCGCGGCGGTGCGCGTCAGGCCCAGCATCAGGAGCACGCGCGCCTTCTGCGGGTTGAGTTCGTCGGCGGCGATGAAGCCGAGCTCGTCGTCGGGGATCTCGATGTTCCGCTCGATCACGCCGCCCCCGGTGCGGGAGCTGCGCACGACCGCTACGCCCGCCCGCGCCGCCGCGGCGCAGGCCGCCAGCGCGTTGGCGTGGAGGTTGCCGTCACCGACGCCCGCCACCACCAGACCGCGGGCCCCGGCGCGGACCGCTGCGTCGACCAGCTCGCGGCCCATGCCGGCGTGGGCGTACACGATGTCGACCCGCGGCAGCGCGGCGGGCAGGGCGCCGGCGAACTCGCTCTGGGCCGTGTGGCTGCGCACCGGCGGCGCATAGAGGTGGAGGCGGCCCGCGTGCACCAGGCCGGCGAGGCCGCGGTGCGTCGCCTTGAACGTGCCGACCTGCGTCGTGTTGGTCTTGGCCACCTCGCGGGCGAAATGGATCTCGTCGTTCGCGACGACCAGCACGCCGCGTCCGGCCGTCTCGGGATGCGCCGCGACCGCCACCGCGTTGTAGAGGTTCATCGGACCGTCGGCGCTCATCTCCGTGGCCGGCCGCATCGCCCCGACCAGCACCACCGGCTTCGCGCTCGGCACCACCAGGTTCAGGAAATAGCCGGTCTCCTCCATCGTGTCCGTGCCGTGCGTGATCACCACCGCCGCGATGTCCGGCTCGGCCAGCGCCGCCGCCGTGCGCGCGGCCAGCTTCAGCCAGACGGCCTCGTCCATGTCCTGGCTGCCGATCGCCGCGACCTGCTCGACCTCGAGCCGCGCCAGCGTCGCCAGCTGCGGCACGGCGCTCACCAGCGCCTCGATCGAGAACGCCGCGGCCTGGTAACCGCGCGAGCCGACCGTCTGGGCGCCGGCGATGGTGCCGCCGGTGGCGAGGACGCGGATGCGGGGAAGCGGGGAGGACTGGGCCATGGACGCGACAGTACAGGCCGCGCGGCGGATGAAAATACAGAACGCGTCCGCACTCTGCGCTGGCCTGCCTGTGCCCGCCGCGAGAATCTGCCCGGGTGAACGCGCGGCTCCCCGTCCTCGGCGTCCTGCTGGCCTCCGCCCTGGGACTGACCGGCGCGGAGACGCGGATCGAGACGCTGGAGCTGCGGGAGACGCGGCAGAGCTCGTGGGCTGTCCCGCGGGAAAACCTCGCGGCTGGCGGCGGGCCGCTGCGCGTCGGCCATGCGACCTACGCGCGCGGGTTCGGCACCGTGGGCGGGAGCCGGCTCGAACTGGAGCTCGACGCCCGGGCCCGGACACTGCGGGCGCAAACGGGCGTGGACGATTCCGCGGGACCGCTCGCCGCGGCGAGTTTCCTCGTGGTGGGCGACGGCCGCGTCCTGTACCGCGGACCCTGGCAGCAGACCGGGGGTGCGGCGGTGACGGTCGAGGTTCCGCTTGCGGGAGTGCGGCGGTTGGCCCTGGTCGTCGATGTGCGCGGCGAACCGTTTGCCCCGGCCGACTGGCTCGGGCCGGTGGTGGAGCATGACGGGGCGCCGCCGCGGGCCGTGCCGCCCGCGATCCGCCGCGAAACACCCGCGCCGCGTCCAGTGCCGGCGAACCCGCAGTTCGCCGTGACCGCAGTGGCCGGCGTGCGGCCCGGCCGCCCGTGGCTCTGGCGCGTGGGAGTCACGGCCCCGGGACCTGTGCAGGTGACCGTGACGGGCTTGCCGCCCGGATTGAGCTTCAATCCCGCCACGCGGGTGATCTCCGGCCGGGCGCCGACGACGCCGGGCGAGTACCACCTCCAGTTCCGGGCGAGCGGAAGCGGCGGCACCGCGACCCGGGACTTCCGGCTGGTCGTGGGCGAGACACTCGCGCTCACGCCGCCGCTAGGCTGGTGCTCGTGGTACAGCATGTCCGGCAAGGTCTCGGATGCCTGGGTGCGCGAGGCGGCGGAGGCCCTGCTGCGGACGGGACTGGCCGACCGCGGCTGGACCAGCGTGAACATCGACGATTTCTGGATGACCCGGCCGCGGCCCGACGACGCGCGGCTCGCGCGGCTGGCCGCGCTTGAGCGGCTGGGCCGCACGCCGGGCTACTACAAGGCGGCGATGGATGACCCGGCGTTGAAGGGCGAGCCCCGCGACGCCCGGGGCCGCATCCGTCCGAACGCGCGGTTCCCGGACATGGCGGGCCTGACGGATTTTCTCCACGCCCGGGGCCTGCGGGCCGGCCTGTACAGTTCGCCCGGCGTGCTGACCTGCGGCGGCTGCACGGGCAGCTTCGGCCACGAGGCCGAGGACGCGGCCCAGTTTGCCGAATGGGGCTTCGACTACCTCAAGTACGACTGGTGCTCGTACTCGCTTGAGACCGGGCCGCTCGAGCGCCCGGACTGGCAGCGGCCGTTCGCGAGCATGGGCGCCGCGTTGCGCGCGCAGCCGCGGGATCTGGTGTTTAACCTCTGCCAGTATGGCCGGGCCGCCGTCTGGGAGTGGGGCCCCGCGGTGGAGGCGCAGACCTGGCGGGTGAGCGAGGATCTCATCGACACCTGGGGCTCGATCTCGGCGGCGGGATTCTTCGGCGAGGAGCATGACGCGTTCACGGCTCCGGGCCGGTGGAACGACCGCGACCAGCTGATGGTCGGCCGCATCGGCTGGGACCGGCGCCTGCACGACGTGCTGCTCACGCCCGACGAGCAGCGAACCCAGTTCGCGCTGTGGTGCCTGCGCGGCTCGCCGCTGCTGCTGGCGGGCGACCCGACGGCGCTCGACGAGTTTGCGATCGATCTCCTCGGCAACGAGGAGGCGCTGGCGGTGAACCAGGACCCGGCGGGCCGGCCCGCGCGACGGGTGGTGCTCGACGTCGGGTGCGAGGTCTGGATCCGCCCGCTCGCGGACGGCGCGGTGGCGGTCGGAATCTTCAACCGCGACGAGGAGGCGGCGACCGTGACGGTCCCGTGGTCGCGCCTCGGGCTGGCCACACCCGCGCGGGTCCGCGACCTCTGGCGTCATGCTGCCGCGCCGGGCGGTCCGGATTGGACTGGCGCTGTGCCGCGGCACGGCGTGGAATTTCTCCGCCTCGAGCCCCTTTCCCCATGAACGCTCCCCTCAAACTCGGCATCATCGGCCTCGATACCTCGCACGTGCTCGTGTTCAGCGACACGTTCAATAATCCCGCCTCCAAGCAGGCGCTGAAGGGTGCGCGGGTGACCATGGCGTGGCCCGGCGGATCGCCCGACGTGCCGTCGAGCATCGGCCGCGTCGCGGGCTACACCGCGGAGGTGCGCGACAAGTTCGGCGTGACGATCGCCGACAGCCCCGAGGCGGTGGCGCAGGCGTGTGACGCGATCCTGCTCACCTCGGTCGACGGCCGGACGCACCCGGGCCAGTTCGAGCGCATCGCGCCGTTCGGCAAGCCGGTGTTCATCGACAAGCCGTTCGCCGTGAGCTCGGCCGACGCCAGGCGGATCTTCGCCGTGGCGAAGCAGCACAAGGTCCGGGTGTTCTCGGCCTCGTCGCTCCGCTTCACGGAGGCGCTGGTGAAGGTGGTGACGCCCGAGACCCGCGCGCTGGTGAAAGGCGCCGACTTCTGCGGCGCGGCGGCGCACGAGCCGACGAATCCCGGCCTCTACTGGTACGGCATCCATGCCGTCGAGATGCTCTACACGGCGATGGGCCGCGGCTGCCGCAGCGTGCGCTGCGTGTCCACGCCCGACCACGACCTCGCCACGGGCGTATGGGCCGACGGCCGCATCGGCACGGTGCGCGGCACCCGCACGGGCAACTACGAGATGCACGGCATCGTGCACTTCGAGAAGAACTCGGTCGCGGTGAACGTGCAGACGCAGGTGAAGCCGTTCTATGCGAGCCTCACCGAGGCGTACCTCGCCTTCTTCCAGGGCGGCGCCACGCCCATCGACCCGGAGGAGACCATTGAGCTGATCCGGTTCATCGAGGCTGCGAACGAAAGCAGCGCGAACGGCGGCCGCGAGGTCCTGCTCTGACCAATCCGCCGACCCGCCTGACATGAAGGTCGCGCTCAAGCTCACCCGCGACGGCCGGGTGCAATTCGCGGCCGCGGGCCTGGGCTTCGGTCCTGGCCGCCCGGCTCTGCGACTGGACGGCCGGCCCGCCCGGCTGCGCTTCGCCGGTGTCACCCGCCGCGGTTCCACCCAGGTGGCGCGGTGGCGGACGGGCGGACTCGAGCTGATGCAGGTGTTCAAGACCGAGACGGCGCGGCGGGTGCGCATCCTCACGACCGCCCGCAACCACGGCACGGCGCCGGTCGCGGTGAACGACGTCACGCTCTTCGCCACATCCCGTCTCGACCTGGGACGGAATCACGCCGACGTGCGGATCCTGGAGCAGAACGCCTACCTGGGCCGGGTGCGGACACCGCGGCAGATGGTCACGGGCAGCGACGGCCTGAAGGCGCTTGATGGCACGACTGGCGCGTTCGTGAGCCAGAACCACACGCTGTTCTATGACCCGTCGCGCCGCGCGGGGGTGCTGCTGGGGTTCGAGCACGTGGACCGCTGGCTGCCGGAGTTTGCCGGGCGCATGACCGCCGCCTCCGGCCGATTGGCGTCGGGGCAGGACAATGTGGACGGAGCGGTGCGGGCCGCCGCGACGGCGAAACCGCCCGTCGCAGGACTGGTGCCCGACTTCCGGGAATTCTCGGTGAGGCTCGATGCCGGCGACTATCCGCTCGCGCCAGGCGAGGAGCTCGCGCTGGGCGACTGGGTGGTGGAAGCGGGGTCCGACCCGCATGCGCTGCTGGCGGCGCATGGCAGCCGGATCAAGGCGCGAAACCGCTTCCGCGATCCGCCGGGCCCGCTGGCGAACTGGTGCAGCTGGTATCCGTACCGGCTCGGCGTGACGCAGGAGCGCGTGCTCGAGACGGCGCGCGCGGCCCGTAGGCGCGGCCTCGACCAACTCGGCCTGAAGTACCTCCAGGTCGACCTCGGCTGGGAGCGCGACAACATCCCGACCTATTTCGAGACGAATGAGCGCTTCGCCCGCGGGCTCGGCTGGCTGAGCCGCGGCCTGCGCCGGGAGGGCTTCGACCTTGGGCTGTGGGTCGGCGTGTTGTGCGTGGCGGACACGCACCCGATCGCGCGGGAGCATCCGGAGTGGTTGATGCGCGGCGCGGACGGAAAGCCCTTCGAGAACTACCGGTGGTTCTGGGAGCCGTTCTGCCCGGTGTACGCCCTGGACGTGTCGCACCCGGGGGCGCAGGACTGGCTGCGGCAGAATTTCACGCGGCTGGCCGAGCAGGGCGTGCGCTACGTGAAATGGGATTTTGCCGGGGTCGTGACCGGCGAAAAACTCCGCGGGCGGCATGATGCGCGGATGGCGGCGCCGCGGGCGCGGGAGGCGGTGCGCACCGCGTTCCGGATTGGGCAGGAGGCGCTGAACTCCGCCGGCGAGACGGCGCTGATGCTCGATTGCTCCGGCACCGACTATGCCGGCGCCGGCGTGATGGCGCTCTGCTACACGATCATGGACACCGGCAACAGCGGCATCGGCTGGCGCCACCTCCGCGAGGTCTACACGAGCTACGCCTGTCACCTGTTCAAGCAGCGCTGGGCGTTGCTCCAGCCGTCGTGCCTCGTCGTCGGCCTGCCCGGCACGCTCGAGGAGGCGCGGGCACGCGCGACTGTCACGTTCATGGGCGCCGGCCATGTCGACATCGGCGACGACCTCACGAACCTGCCGGAAGACCGCTGGCAGGTGCTGCTGGCGACCCTTCCACCCAACGATACGCCGGCCACGCCGGTGGACCTGTTTCACCCGGTCTCCACCGGGACGCTGCCGTATCTGACCCTGATCAAGGCAAAGGAGCGCCGGCCGCGGCGCGACGATCCCGGGCTCGACCTCGAGCGCCTGCGAGAGCGCGAGCCGGCCGGGGCGTGTATCTGGACGGTGCCGATGCGCGCCGACTGGGACGAGTGGACGCTGGTCGCGGTGTTCAACTGGACCGAGTCACCCATCGAGCCGAGCTCGGGGGTGACCTTGGCACGGCGCTTCCAGGTTGAGTTCACTCGCCTCGGCCTGCCGCGCGGCGCCCGGCTCTGGGCGTACGAGTTCTGGTCGGGCCAGTTCCTCGGCGAGGTTCCGCGACCGCTGCGGGCGGATGACGCCTACCGGCACCCGGGTGATTTCACGAACCCGATCCAGGAGTCGGCGCCGGGCGTGCTCGACCTCGGTTTCCACGGGCCGGCGGTCAAGCTGCTCGTGCTCCGCCGGCCGCGATCTCACCCGTGGCCCGTGGGCACGAGCTTCCACCAGAGCGGCGGCCGCGAGCTGGCCGGCGTCCGGTGGAACGCCCGGACCCGCACGCTCTCCGGCCGGCTGCTGCGGCCGCGGGGGGAGAGCGGATTCCTGATGATCGCAGGGCTGCCGGACGGTGGCGTCCGGCGGGTGCCGGTGACCGCCACGGCGAACGTGACATTCTGGTCGGTTCGGTTTTGATCGGCCGGCGTGAACCCGTCGCCGTGCTACCCCACACTGCCGGAGCGTCCGGACGCCGAGATGATCGCGCGTTACCGGCGCGAAGGATTCCTGGCCTTCACCAGCGCGCTGTCGCCCGATGAGGTGGCGGCCGCCTCGAACGGCATCAACGAGCTCGTGCGCAAGTACGCGTTCAACGAGGAACGGACGGAGCACCACGGCGCAAAGTACGGCGACGCGATCAAGAACGGCCGCGGCCTGCTCTTCAAAAGCCGGAGCTCCGACTTTCATTTTCAGGTTGAGGGCACCTACGAGGCGCGGCCCGACCGGCTCGACGAGCTCGCGGACAACATCCGGAAGTTCCAGTCCTACACGCAGGAGCTGCCGATCTACGACTTCCTCGCGAACCGCCACCCGCGCCTGCGCAACCTCATCGAGTCCGTGCTGGGTCCCGGCTGCCAGCTCTACTCCAGCATGGCGCTCTGCAAGCCGGCGCACGGCGGGGCGGAGAAGCCCTGGCACCAGGACCTCGCGTATTTTTCCGTCAACCGCTTCGACGGCGTCTGTGGCGTGTGGATCGCGCTCGACCCGGCGACCGTCGCCAACGGCTGCATGCACGTGATCCCCGGCGGTCACCGGTCCGGGCCGCGCCGGCATGAGTGGACGCGGGTCGACTGCGAGATCACGACGACCGAGATCGACCCCGCCGCCGCGGTGGCCGTCGAGCTGCCGCCGGGCGGCCTGATGATCTTCGACGGCCTGCTGCCTCACGAGACGCCGGTCAACAACTCCGGGCTGCGCCGCCGCGCGCTCCAGTTCCACTACCGCAGTGCCGCCACCCAGGTCGCGC
>CAYYGV010000029.1:0-33635 GCA_964471615.1 uncultured Opitutaceae bacterium | reverse complement strand
TCTTGTCGAGGTCGCCAAAGAAGTCGTCGAGCGCCTTGTCCACCTTCACGTTCACATCGACCGTGATGTGGATCGGCTTCACTTCAATCGGGTCGGTTTTGACATGCACGCAGCCCGCCGCCGCGAGCGCGAGCAGAAGGCCGGAAAGCAGGAGACGGGGATTCATCGGGAGGAGGCTGCACCGATGGACCCGGGAAAACAAACAATGTTTCCGGGGGGCGCGCACCGCGCGGTGCGCGGAGTCGAAGGTCGCAGGTCGAATGTCGAAGGTCGGATTCAAGCGAGCGCCGCCGCTCTACCCTTTTGGCGTTTGGCCGGTTGGCGCTTGGCCATACCCAACTCAGCCAGTTACTTTCCGGATCCAATCTTGAGCCGCGAGTCGAGCGCCTTGCGCACCAGACTTTCCAGCGGACCGGTGAAATTCACGTCGAGTTCCAGCGGCGCGACCAGCTTCGGATCCCGCGGCCGACCCTCGATCCGCAGTCGCGCCCCGCGACCGGCCTCGTCGCCGTCCGGGTGAAACGTCAGCCGCAGCACCTTCGCCTCCAGCGGGGTCACGCCCATCTCGATCGCCTCGATGCCCGGATAGAGCTTTCGGACTTGGGCGGGCACGTAACTGGTGAGCAGGCCCGGCGAAGGCACGAAATAAACCGTGCCCACGGTGCCGGCCGGCAGCATCAGCCGGCTCTCGCCCGCGGACACCGCCCCGTTGCGAATCCGCACGCCGACGCGGCCCTCAACCCGGCCCTCGGCCGCGCGCACGTAGGCCTTCTCGTTGTCGGCAAAGCGCGCGAGCTCGCCGAGATCGACGTCGTGCAACTGCGCCGTGACCTCGCCGTCGATTCGGCCGTCCCGCAGCGTCCCCTGCCCGGCCAGCTCGGTTGACCCCGCGGTGAGCTGGCCGTTGAGCCAGGCCTTCAATTCGACCCGTCCCTCGACAAGGCGCCACGTGCCGTTGCCGGACGCATCAAGCTCGAGACGCACTCGGAGCCGCGTGCCCGCACCCTCCGCCACCAATTCGCCGCTCCGCGATCCCTCCCCGGGACTCGCGAGCACGAGTTTCCACGTGAGCTCCGGCGCGCCGGGCAGCTGGAGCGGCTGGAACTTGCCGCTGATCTCGCCGGCCACGGGCGGCAGGAGCAGGTCCGCGCCGCTCGCGGCGCTGATGCCCGTCAGGGCAAGCAGCAGCAGGAGACTACGGCGGGGAAAGCGCATGGCGGAGCGGAAGCTTGGTACCGCAGACGGGCGGACCGCGCCAAGCCTTAGCTTTGGGGGGCCGAGCGAACGCCCAACGTCGGACGCCGAACGCCGAACATCGAAGGTGGCCGAACTTCGGCGTTCGAAGTTTGATGTCCGACGTTCGATGTTCAGCGCGCCGCTGCGGCTCGCCTACCTCGAAACGGGGACCGGCACGGCGGGGAGGCGCCAGATCTGCTCGGCGTATTCGCGGATGGTGCGGTCGCTCGAGAACTTGCCCATGCGGGCGGTGTTGAGGATCGCCATGCGGGCCCACATCGCCGGGTCGCGGTACGCGGCGTCGACCTTGGCCTGGGCCTCGCAGTAGGAGCGGAAGTCCGTCAGCACGAGGAAGGGATCGCCGCCGTGCAGCAGGCTGTGGTGCACGAGCGAAAACGCGTTCTGGCCGCCCGGCGTGAAGTAGTCGCTGCCGAGCCAGTCGACCACGGCGCGGAGTTCCTCGTCATTATGGTACATGTCCCACGGATTGTAGCCGCGGGCCCAGAGCGCCTCGACCTCCTGGACGTTCAGGCCGAAGATGAAGATGTTCTCCGCCCCGACCTCCTCGAGGATCTCGACGTTGGCGCCGTCGAGCGTGCCGATGGTGCAGGCGCCGTTAAGCGCGAGCTTCATGTTGCCGGTGCCCGAGGCCTCCTTGCCGGCGGTCGAGATCTGCTCGGACAGGTCGGCGGCCGGGATGATCTTCTCGGCGAGCGAGACGCGGTAGTTGGGGAGGAACGCGACCTTGATGCGGCCCTTGATCCGCGGGTCGGAGTTGATCCGGGCGCCGATGGTGTTGATCGCGTAAATGATGTTCTTCGCGAGGTCGTAGCCGGGCGCGGCCTTGGCGGCGAAAACGAACACGCGCGGGACGATGTCGAGCTCCGGGTGCTGCAGCAGGCGGCGGTAGAGCGCGATGATGTGGAGCAGGTTCAGGTGCTGCCGCTTGTACTCGTGCAGGCGCTTGATCTGGACGTCGAAGATGGCGTCGGGCGAAACCTCGAGGCCGCACTCGGCCTGGATGACGGCGGCGAAGTCGACCTTGTTGGCCCGCTTGATCGCCATGAACTCCCGCTGGAAGTCCGCGTCGTCGGCATAGGCCTCGAGCCCGCGGAGCAGGTCGAGGTCGCGCGCCCAGTCCTGGCCGCCGAGCGTGCGGGTGATCAGACCGGCCAGGCGCGGGTTGCTCTTGAGGAGCCAGCGCCGCGGTGTGATGCCGTTGGTCTTGTTCTGCAGGCGGCCCGGGAACAGGGCGTCGAAATCCGGGAAGAGGTGCTTCTTGAGCAGCTCGGTATGCAGGGCCGCGACGCCGTTGACCGCGTGCGAGCCGACGACGGCGAGGTGCGCCATGCGGACCATCTTGTGGCCGTTCTCCTCGATGAGGGAGCAGATGCGCTTCTTGTCGTTGTCGCCGGGCCACTTCGCCTCCACCGCCGCGAGGAGGTGCGTGTTGATGTCGTAGATGATCTGGAGGTGCCGCGGCAGCACGCGCTCGAAGAGACCCACGCCCCACTTCTCGAGCGCCTCGGGCAGCAGCGTGTGGTTCGTGTATGCGAAGGTCCGGGCGACGATCGCCCACGCGTCGTTCCACGGCAGGTTCTGCTCGTCGAGCAGGATGCGCATCAGCTCCGCCACCGCGATCGCCGGATGCGTGTCGTTCAGCTGCACCGCGACCTTGTCGGCGAAGTTCGCCCACGAGTTCTCGGGATTGCGGAAATGCCGGCGCACGATGTCGCGCAGCGAGCATGCGACGAAGAAATACTGCTGGGTCAGGCGCAGCTCCTTGCCGTTCTCGGTCTTGTCGTTCGGGTACAGGACCTTTGACACGGTCTCGCCGACCGCCTGCTCCTGCACCGCCTCGACGTAGCCGCCGCGGTTGAACGCCTCGAGGTCGAAGTCCTCGGAAGCCTTCGACGCCCACAGGCGGAGGATGTTGACCGTCGTGGTGCCAAAGCCGGCCACCGGGATGTCGTGCGGCACGCCGAACAGGCGCTGCGTGTCGACCCAGCGCGGCCGGTAGTTGCCGCGGTCGTCGAACACGTTCTCGACGCGCCCGTAGAGGTGGACCTCCTGGATGTACTCGGGCCGGACCACTTCCCACGGCCCGCCGAAGCGGATCCAGTTGTCGGGGTGCTCGACCTGCTGGCCGTTGACGAAGGTCTGCTTGAAGAGGCCGAACTCGTAGTAGATGCCGTAGCCGAGCGCCGGGTAGTCCATCGTCGCCAGCGAATCGAGGAAGCACGCGGCGAGGCGACCGAGGCCGCCGTTGCCCAGGCCCATGTCGACCTCGGACTCGCGGATGGTCTCGAAGTCCTGGCCCAGCGAGGTCAGCGCCTCCTTGGCCTCGTCGAGCAGGCCGGTCGCGAGCAGGTTGTTGCCGAACAGCCGGCCCATGAGGTACTCGAGCGAGAAATAGTAGAGCCGGCGCACGTTCTGGGCGTTGTGCACCGTCTGGGTCGCGATCATCCGGACATGGATCGTGTCGCGCACCGCCAGCGCCGTCGCCACCCACCAATCGCGCGGCGTCGCCGAGCCGGCATGGCGCGCGAGGGTCGAGACCAGGTGCCGCTGAATCAGCGAGCGCAGCGCCACCGCCGGCGCATCCGGGTGCGGGCGGCCCGCGTCCGGCGCCGCCGCCGGGGCGGAAACCGGGGCCGGAGCCGGCCGGGACGACTTGGCGGCCGGACGCGGACCTTTCGTCGGCTGGGCCGTTTTCCTGGTCCCCTTGGTCGAGCTGGGCTTGTTCTTCGCGGCGCGCGGCATGGTGGGTGGAATTTGGAGACCAAGAATCATGCCAATCCCAAGGCGAGGCACGCTTAAAGTGCGGGCAGCAGGAGGCGGTAAGCAGTAGGCTGTAGGCGGTAAGCGCCAGGCAGTAGAGCGTTGGACGCTGTACGGTCGCCATGGGCTGGTCTACAGGCGCCATCAGACGCAGCGGGCGGGAAGCCCACAGCCTAAAGCCCCCCTCTTAAAGCTTACCGCCTATCGCTTATCGCCTACCGCCACCCTACCGCTGAAACCGCCGGGCGAGTTCACCGTGGTTGAGTTCGACGAAGGTCGGACGGCCGGCCGGGCTGGTGAGGGGGGAGCGGGTGGCGAAAAGCTGGGTGACCAGCGCCCGCACCTCGGTCTCGTTGACGGTGGCGGGCAGCCGGACGGCCTTGGCGGCGGCAAGGCGGGCGAGTTCCTCGCGGGCCAGGTCGGTATTGCGGTCGGGCATCCGGCCTTCGCGGAACGCGCCGAGGAGGTCGCGCAGGAACGGCTCGGCGTCGGCCGGTTCCATCCAGGCGGGGACGGCCTCAATGCGGAAGAAATTGCGGCCAAACTCGCCGACCTCGAACCCATGGGCATGCAGGAATGAGAGGCGGTCGAGCAGCAGCGCCGCCATGATGGGATCGAGTTCGACCGGCACCGGCAGCAGCAGCCGCTGGCTCGGCACGGAGCCGGACCGGAACTGCTCCTGAAGCCGCTCGAACCAGACCCGCTCATGCGCCGCCCGCCGGTCCAGCAGCACCAGCCCGGCCGCCGACTCGAACACCGCCAGCTGGCCATGGGCGACGGAGAGGAAGCGCCAAGTTGGCGCCGCGGACGGCGCCTGATTCCGGATTTCGGATTCCGGATTCCGGATGCCGGATGCACTGGCAGGGCCGGCGCTGGTCGGGCCTGCGGCGACGCCAGGAGGAACAGGAAATTCGCGCGAAACGGCCGGTGGAGGAACGGCTGCGAGATTCAGGCTCGGACGAGGCGCCATCGCCGGCACCACCGGAACCGTCTGCATGGTCGTGCTCCCAGCGACAACCTCCGGAATCCGGACTCCGGAATCCGGAATCGCCCGCAGCCGCTCCAACACGCTCCGGATCACAAACGCGCGCACGGCGGGTTCGCTGCGGAAGCGGATCTCACGCTTCGCGGGGTGGACGTTCACGTCGACCGCGGCGGGGTCGCAGGTGAAGAAGACGAACGCCAGCGGGTACCGGCCCTTCGGCAGTGACTCATGGTAGCTCTCGATCAGCGCGTAGTTCAGCGTGCGGCTGTCGACCGGGCGCTGGTTCACAAACACGATCAGCTCGTGCCGCGTGCCGCGGCTCACGCCCGGGCGGCCAATCAGGCCCGTCAGCGTCATGCCGCCCTCCGCCGCATCGATCGGCATCAGCGCCTCCGCCGTCTGGCGACCGAAGATCTCCCCCACCCGCTCGGCAAGGGTCGAGCACTCCGGTGACCGGAAGATGATCCGGCCGTCCTCGATCAGCGTGAACGCCGCCTGCGGGCAGGCCAGCGCGTACAGGCGCACGCACTGCACGATGTGCGCCGCCTCGGTCTGGTCGGTCTTCAGGAATTTCCGCCGCGCCGGCACCGAGTTGAACAGGTGCGTGACCTCGATGCGGGTGCCCACCGGCTGGCCGCACTCGCGGACGTGCACGAGCTTGCCGCCGTTGACCAGTACCTCGGTGCCCGCGTCGTCGCCCGCGGTGCGGGTCTGCAGCAGGAACCGGGACACGCTGGCAATCGACGGCAGCGCCTCGCCGCGAAATCCGTAGCTGGCCAGCCGGTCCAGGTCGGCGGCCTCCGCGATCTTGCTGGTCGCGTGGCGCTCTAGCGCGAGCAGCGCGTCGTCGCGCGACATGCCGGCGCCGTTGTCCTCCACCCGCATCAGCGAGCGCCCGCCATGACGGAACTCGACCTCGATGCGCGTGGCCCCGGCGTCGAGCGCGTTCTCGACGAGCTCCTTCACGACCGCCGCCGGCCGCTCAATCACCTCGCCGGCCGCGATCTGGTTCGCGACGCGGTCGGGCAGGATGCGGATCTTCGTCATGGAGGGCGGGACGTCAGCCGGACCCCGGGGCCCGGCGGTGCCGAGCCGCGCCGGCGTCACCCCAGCTGCTTGGACCAGCGCTTCAGCTGCTTGGCGATCTGGGCGGGTCCGGGCATGCCGGTGCCGGCGCGCTTCGCCAGGCCGCGGCGCGGGTCGAAGACCTGCACCCAGTCGGCCTTGAACGCCGGGTGCACCTGCTGCACCTCCTCCAGCGGGAGATGGTCGAGCCGGATCGTGTGCTTCTCGGCCAGGCGCACGACGGCGCCGACGGCGTGATGCGCCTCGCGGAACGGCACGCCCTGCTCGACGAGATAGTCGGCAAGGTCCGTCGCGAGCAGCGCGGGATCCGACGCCGCGGCGGCACAGCGGTCGGCGTGGAAGGTCAGCCCGCCGAACACGCCCGCCAGGACCTCGGCGCAGATCGCCGCCTGGTCGAAGCTGTCGAATACCGGCGGCTTGTCCTCCTGGAGGTCGCGGTTGTACGTGAGCGGCAGCCCCTTCGCGAGGGTCAGCAGCGTCTGGAGATTGCCCTGCAGCCGCGCCGACTTGCCGCGCAGCAGCTCGCACGCGTCGGGGTTCTTCTTCTGCGGCATGAGCGACGAGCCCGTGCTGAACGCGTCCGACAGCGTCGCAAAGCCGAACTCGGCGCTGCTCCACAGGATCAGATCCTCGGCGATCCGCGAGAGGTGCACGCCGAACAGCGCCGCGGCGCAGGCGAACTCGACGTAGACGTCGCGGTCCGCGACGGCGTCCATGGAATTGGCCGTGACCCGCGGGCGGCCCTTCGCGTCGGTGAAGCCGAGCGCCTTGGCCGTGAATTCGCGGTCGATCGGGAGCGTCGTGCCGGCAATCGCGCCGGAGCCCAGCGGGCACCAGTTCGCGTGGTCCGCGACCTCGGCGAGCCGCGCGCGGTCGCGCTCGAGCATCTCGAGCCAGGCGAGCAGATGGTGCGCGAGGGAAACCGGCTGGGCGCGCTGCAGGTGGGTGTAGCCCGGGATCAGCACGGCCTGGTGGGCCTGCGCGAGCGCGAGCAGCGCCCGCTCGGCCCCGAGGATCCGCTCGGCCAGCACGCCGCACGCCCACTTGAACCACAGGCGCATGTCCGTCGCGATCTGGTCGTTCCGGCTCCGCGCGGTGTGGAGCTTGGCGGCCGCGGACACCCGCTTGGTGAGCGCGTGCTCGAGGTTCATGTGCACATCCTCAAGCTTGGTGTCCCACGCAAACTTGCCCGCGACGATCTCCGCGTGGAGCGCGTCGAGGCCCGCATGGATCGCGTCGCGCTCCGAGGCCGTGATCAGCCCCACGTGCGCGAGCATGGCCGAGTGGGCCTTGCTGCCGG
Source organism: uncultured Opitutaceae bacterium (assembly GCA_964471615.1). Lineage (GTDB taxonomy): Bacteria > Verrucomicrobiota > Verrucomicrobiia > Opitutales > Opitutaceae > Opi-474. The sequence goes on along the minus strand of CAYYGV010000029.1, from coordinate 26,247 downwards.
CGATGTCAAACGGCGCGAGGCGGCGGTCGAACGAGACGGACTCGCTGAACTGCAGCATCAACTCGGCGGGGCCCGCGGTGAAGCGGCCGCCCCAGGTCGCTTGGGAGGCTTTGGCCATGACGCGGAAGCAGACGACCGGCCCCGGCTCCGCGCAAGCGTGAAGCGGCACCCGGCCCGGGCCGCACTTCGCACTTGTCACCCCCGCCGCCGCATCCGTCACTGGCTGCCCGCATGCCCCGCCTGCTGACCCTTCTCCTCGGCCTGGTCCTGGCGCTCCCGGTCCTCGGGGGCGAGGACCTCGACCTGAGCCGCTTCGACGCGGTGGAGATCCCGTCGGTCGACACCTCGATCTACATCGGCAGCGTCAATCTCTCGATCCCCACCCTGACGCGCCACCACCGGGTCTACACCGGGACCTACGCGGCGCGGGTGTTCCCCTACTTCTTCTACAACGAGTCGGGCCGGATCGCCATCGAGGTGACGGACGACATGCTCCGGCGCCTCGCGGCGGGGCAGACCGTGGAGTTCGACGGCCAGGCGCTCAGCACCCAGGGCGAGGAGCGGCGCATCACCGGCCGCGCGATGCCGTCCGACGACCGGTCCGGCCGGATCAAGGTGCGGGTGCACGTCTCGAAGCGGATCGAGCTGATCTTCAACACGACCTACCGCTTCACGCGGTGACCGGCGCGGCCGCGCCCGCCTTTACTTTGGGGCGGCAGGCGATATCAAGGGGGCAGTTACCCACCCCCGTTTCCTCCGGCGCCCGCCGCGTCTGATGAGCAATCTTTTCTCCGCCAAGTCCCTCAGCCCGAAAAACCGCGCCGAGATGCGCGCCGTGTTTGACGAGGCCATCCGCCAGGCCGAGCACAACCAGCTGGCGGTGAAGGTGCCCCGTGAGGAAAAACCCGGCCAGCTGAAGGGCATGCACTACCACTACCGGCCCGAGTTCTTCCTCGGGCTGCAGGGGCGCACGGTGTTCCGCTTCCCGCGCGAGACCTTCGAACTCGGGCCCGGGGAGGCCTGCGTGATCCCGGCCGGCGTGCCGCATGGCGAGCTGATCTATCCGGAGCGCAACCGGCCGTTCCGCAACCTGGTCGGCGGGTTCTACAACAACACCCTGAGTCTCCACTTCGCGTACGAGGCGCGGCCCAACCGCCCGGACATCGAGGTCATCGAGTTCTTCGACGCCCCGGACCTCGAGGTCTACCTGACGCTCGCCAACTCCATCGCCCAGACCCACGCGATGCAGGTCCCGGCGCGCGAGGCCGTGATCAAGGGCCTCGTCATCGCCCTGCTCGGCATGTTCCGCAACATCGTCGAGACCGGCGCCGGCCACCTCAACACCGACATCGGGAAGGTCTTCCAGGCAAAGTGCATCGTCCGCGAGCAGTACGCCAACCCCGACCTCAGCGTGCAGGGCATCGCCGCGACGCTCGGATGCTCGGCCGACTACCTCTCGCACCTCTTCCACACCGAGACCCGCGAGCGGCTGACGCACTACATCCAGCGCATCCGCATCGACGGCGCGCTGGTGGCGCTCGAGACGACCGCGCTGAACATCTCCGAGGTGGCCTACTCCTGCGGCTTCTCCGACCCGGCCTACTTCGCGCGCGTGTTCAAGCAGCACAAGGGGGTCACGCCGCTGGACTTCCGGTCGCAGCTCGACGCGCTCCACAAGCAGCGCGAGGCGCAGCCGAAGACCGTCTATTTCAACCGGCTCGACTACACCCACGGCGCCCCGCGCCCGGGCCGCCGCGCGGCCCGAGCCGCCGGACCGGCGCCGTGACCTAGGCCGCCGTCGCCGGCACGCGCACGAGCGCGACCGCGGCGAGCAGCATCGCGACGCCGCCCAGCAGGACAGCCAGCAGCGGGTTGCCGTGGAAGCCGTGCTGCACGATCGGGCCGAGCACGGCGGACGCCAGGATCTGGGGCAGCACGATGAAGAAATTGAAGACGCCCATGTAGAATCCCATCCGCGACGCCGGGATCACGTTTGCCAGCAGCGCGTACGGCATCGAGAGGATCGTCGCCCAGCCGATGCCGACGCCGACCATGGAAACCAGCAGGCCGTACCGCGAGGTCCACCAGCCGACGGCGAGCAGGCAGAGACCGGCGCAGGTCAGTCCGACTGCGTGGAGCAACTTCGGCGAGACGCCGCGCCGCCCGAGCGCCACCAGCAGGAACGACACGGCGAAGGCGACGCCGTTGTAGGTTGAGAAGCAGACTCCGCCCCACTCCAGGCCCTCCTGGAACGCCGGCGTGCCCGGGGTGCCGTGGAACACCTGGCGCGCGATCGCCGGCGTGAAGTAGATCCACATGCAGAACAGCCCGAGCCAGGTGAAGAACTGCACCAGCGCCAGCCGGCGCATGATCGGCGGCATCTGTCTGATCCCGGCAATGATCTCGCGCACCAGCGAGCCCGGCGCCGTGTGGCTCGCCTCGACGGTGGCCACCTCGGGCGGATACTCCGGCGTGGTCAGGATCGTGTAGAGTACGGCGCACAGGTAGACCGCGGCGCCGATGTAGAAGGAAAGGTGGATGGAGCGCGGGATCGCTCCCGCCGCGGTCTCACCTGCCAGCCCGAAATGAGTCAGCAGCCACGGCAGCGCCGAGGACAGCACGGCGCCGAGGCCGATGAGCAGGCTCTGCATCGCGAAACCGACCGGCCGCTGCGCCGGCGGAAGGAGGTCCGCGACGAACGCGCGGAACGGCTCCATGCTCACGTTCACCGAGGCGTCGAGCACCCACAGCAGCGCCGCCGCCATCCAGAGCGTCGACGAATTCGGCATCGCGAGGAGCGCCAGGCTGGCGAGGATCGCACCCGCGAGGAAGTACGGGCGCCGGCGGCCGAGCCGCACCCAGGTGCGGTCGCTGTAGTAGCCGATGATGGGCTGGACGATGAGGCCGGTGAGCGGCGCGGCGAGCCAGAGGATCGGGATGTCTCCCTCCGAGGCGCCGAGAAACTGGTAGATCGCGCTCATGTTCGCCATCTGGAGGCCCCAGCCAAACTGGATGCCGAAGAAGCCGAAGCTCATGTTCCAGATGGCCGGCAGGGACAGGGGACGCTGGTGGCTCATGACGGGGCGGTCAGTGCGGGAGGGGTTCGCTGTACTCGATGACAGGGTCGGCGCTGGCGCGGTCGTAGCGCTCGATCCACGACCGCAGCGTGGCCGCCTTGCGGCCGGAGAGCGAGGCCAGTTGTCGCTCGGTGAACCGCCAGCGCCAGTTCCCCTCACCCGTGCCCGGGCGGTTGAACGTGGCCGCGGCCCCGAGGTCGAGCAGGTCCTGCACCGGGATCACGGCGAGCCGCGAGACCGTCGCGAGCGTGTGCCGGATGATCGGCCACGCCGAGCGCACGCCCTTCAGGTCGAAGTAAGTGTCGATCGGCCGCGCCTGCTCCGCCGTCAGGCCCTCGAGCCAGCCGCGGGTCGTCAGGTTGTCGTGCGTGCCCGTGTAGGCGACGCTGTCGACCGGGTAGAAGTGCGGCAGGTTCACGTTGTGCGCGTCGTGACCGTACGCGAACTGCACGATCTTCATGCCGGGCAGGCCGGCCTCGCGCCGGAGCGCGACGACGGCGGGCCCGATGTAGCCGAGGTCCTCGGCGATGATCCGCGCCTTGGGCAGCTTCCGGCGCACCACCGCGAAGAACGCGGCGCCGGGACCCTTGCGCCAGCGCCCGCCGCACGCGTCGGTGGCGCCGGCCGGAACCTCCCAGTACGTGTCGAACCCGCGGAAGTGATCCAGCCGGATCACGTCGTACAGCTCAAAGGCCGCGCGGAGCCGGTCGATCCACCACGCGTAACCCGTGCGGCGCAGGTACGCCCAGTCGTAGAGCGGATTGCCCCAGAGCTGGCCCTTGGCCGCGAAATAGTCCGGCGGCACGCCCGCCGTCGCCTTCGGCTGGCCGTCCGCGTCGAGCCGGAACACGGCGCGGTTGCGCCAGGTGTCGGCGCTGTCGAGTGCGACGAAGATCGGCACGTCGCCGATCACGCCGACGCCCCGCTCCGCCGCGTAACGGCGCAGGCGCTCCCACTGGCCGAAGAACACGTACTGGTAGAACGCGTGACGCTCGACCTCGCGGCGCATGAACGGGGTCAGCCGGTGCGCGAGACCCGGCGTCCAGTTCCGGTACTCGACCGGCCAGGCCGTCCACGCCCGTCCGCCAAAGTGGTTCTTGAGCGCCATGAACTGCGCGAACGGCTCGAGCCAGGCGCGGTGCCGGCGGCGAAAGCCCGCGAAGGAGCCGAGTCCGTCGACCTCATCCGCGCCGGCCGTGGCAAACGCGTCGTGCGCCTTCGCCAGCACGGGCCAGAACTGCTCGTACAGGCGGCCGTAGTCGGCGTGGCCGCGCGGCAGCGCGCGCAGGCCCGCGACGTCGGTCGGTTTCAGCCAACCGTCGCGCACAAGCTCGCCAAGGTCGATGAAGTACGGGTTGCCCGCGCGGCCCGAGAAGAGCTGATACGGCGAGTCGCCATGGCCGGTCGGGCCGATGGGACAGATCTGCCAGCAGCGCACGCCCGCCGCCTGGAGGAAGTCGATGAACTTCCGCGCCCCGCGGCCGAGATTGCCGATGCCGTACTCGCCCGGGAGGGCGCTGACATGGGCCAGGACCCCCGCGGTGCGGGTGTTGAGCCAGGAGGTGACCGGAGCAGCCATGGGAAAAAGGATCAAGGGTTGCGAAGCAGGCGCAGGGTGTGCGGCCGGCCGTCATCGGGCAGCCGGAGGCGGACCGTCGTCGGCGTGGCCTCGGCGCCGTCGACCGGCGCACCGTCCAGCGTCACGCGCGCGCCCGGGCCGGGCACATGGAGCACGAGTTCGAACGTGCGCTTCGGCGGCTGGTAGGGGCCGACCGGGGCCTCGAGGGTCAGCACCGTCGCCCCGTCCGCAGTCGCGCACTCGAGGCGGGTGCGGCGAAACGCGCCCTGCAGGTACGCCGGACTCTCGCCGTCATCCTCGTAAAGCTCGCCGGCCGCGGCGCCGTGCTCGTCGGGAAAGACATCGAAGCGCACCGGGTCCCAGGGCCGCTCGCCCGTGTGCTGCATCGCGACCGTCGACGGCACGATGGCGCCGCCGCGCACGTAGATCGGCAGGTGTTCCAGGGGAACCGCCACGCGCTCCAGCCGGCCGCCGTCGAGGACGGCCGCGGTCCAGTAGTCATACCAGCGCCCGTGCGGCAGGTAGACCTCGCGCCCGCGCTCGCCGGCGCGGGTGACCGGCGCGACCAGCAGGGCGTCGCCGACCATGTATTCGTCGTCGAGGTTGAGCAGGCTGGGATCGTCCTGGAAGTTGAGCAGCAGCGGACGGAACAGCGGCACGCCCGTCCGGTGGGACTCCTCGAGCGCGGTGTAGAGCAGCGGCAGCAGCTGGTAGCGCAGCTCGAGGTAGCGGCGCACGATGTCCTCGTAGGGCCGGCCGTAGCGCCACGGCTCGTGGTCATACTGGTCGATGGCGCCGTGGTTCCGGCTGAGCGGCACGAAGGTCGCGAGCTGGTACGACCGCACCAGCAGCTCGCCGTCGCCGCGCCCGATGAAGCCCGGGAGATCGGAGCCGACGAACGCCTCGCCGGAAAGCCCGAGCGAGGCGAACATCGGAACGTTGAGCGCGAGCGAGTCGAACGTAGCGTTGTTGTCGCCCGTCCAGACCGTCGCGTAGCGCTGGATGCCCGCGTAGCCGGCGCGCGTGATCACGAAGGGCCGCTGGTTCGGCCGCAGCGCCGCGAGCCCCTCGTAGCTGGCCCGGGCCATGTTCAGGGCGAACGTGTTCCGGTTCTGCGGGTACTCGGTGTGCGCGCCGAGGTCGTCGAACACGACGTCCCGCTGCGACTCGCCGGTCTTGTCGCGGAAGTCGGACGGCTCGTTCATGTCGTTCCACACCCCCGCGACCCCGTGGTCCACGAGCGCGCGCTGCAGGCCGCCCCACCAGCGGCGGGCGTCCTCGCGCGTGTAGTCGACGAACACGGCCGGCCCGGGCCAGACCTCGCCGACATAGAGGCTGCCGTCGCGGCGGCGCAGGAAGTAGTCATGCGCCAGGCCCTCGTCGAAGACGTAGTAGCGGTCAGCCGCCGCCGTCAGCTCGGGCCGCGGGCCCGGCGCGGGCGCGCCGGCCGCGGGCGGCTGGTGCTTCACGCCGGGATCGATGATGGCGACGAGCCGGATGCCGTCGGCCGCGAGCCGGCGCGTGAGCGCGTCGGGATTAGGGAACCGCTCCGGGTCCCACGTGAACACGCGGTACCCGCTCATGTAGTGGATGTCGAGGTACAGGGCGTCGAGCGGCAGGCGCCGCGCGCGGTACTGCCGGGCCACCTCCTCGACCATGGCGGCGGGATAGTAGCTGTAGCGGCTCTGCTGGTGGCCGAGGGCCCAGCGCGGCGGCAGCGGCATGCGGCCGGTCAGCTCGGTGTAGCGGCCGAGGATGCGCTTCATCGCCGGCCCGCGAAAGAAGTAGAAGTCCAGGATTCCGCCGTCGGCCTCGTACTCCACCGCCTCCTGGCCGGAGTGGCCGAAGTCGAAGCGGGAACGCGCGGGATTGTCGTAGAACAGCCCGTAGGCCTCGCCCGCCTCCCAGCCCAGGTAGAACGGGATACTCTGGTAGATCGGGTCGGTGCCCTCGGTGTAGCCAGGCGTGTCGGAGTTCCAGAGTTCGAACCGGCCGCGGCGCCGGTCGAGCCGCGCCGCCTTCTCCCCCAGCCCGTAGAAATGCTCGTCAAAACCCAGTCGTTTCGCGGCTGTCACGCGGCCGGTCTGGGGGTCGCGGGCCATCGGCCGGGCGTCGGCGTTGAGCACGCGGCCGGAGGCGCGGTCGCGGAAGGTCACCAGGAGCGGCGCCCGCCGCACCTCCACGGCGAGTTCCGGCGTGGTGAGAGTCACCGCCGCCGCCGTCTCGCTCACCTCCCACTCAACCGGCGCCCAGTCGGTCCGGGCGACCGCCCACGAATGGTCGGGGGCGGCGGCCTGACCGGCGAAGAGCGTGCGGACCCGCACGAGGTCGGGGGCCAGCACCTGCAGGTGCACCACCGCGCCGTCGGTGCAGGCGAGGGCGAGGCCGTGCGCGTGGCGGACGACACCCGTGACGTCACCCACCGGCCGCGGGCCGGCGAGGGCCGGCCCGCCCAGCAGGAGGGCGCCGAGAAGCATCAAGCGGGCGCGCACGGAGGGGAAAGGCGGGGACAGTTCCGCCCGCCGGGTCGGTCACCCGCCGGAGGAGACTCCGGCGGGCGGCGGCGGCGGGCGGGACGGACGGGAGGACGATCAGAACTTGTAGGTCGCGCCGATCGAGTACGACGGGCCGTAGCGCTGGTAGTCCTGGATGTAGCGGAGGTCGGCGCCGGAGGTGGCGACGAGCGGCTCGTCGTTCAGGTTGTAGGCCTGGGCGATGAGCGTGAGGTTCTTGAACATCCCGCTGCGGAAGCCGTAGCTGACCTGGGCGTCGATGACGGTCTCGGGCTGCAGGTTGCGGTAGATCGCGCCGCGCGGGCCGAACGTGGCGATGTCGCCGCGGTAGGACGAGCGGTAGCGGCCGCTGAGGCGGGCCGAGAAGCCATGGCGCTCATAGTAGACCGTGGCGCTCTGCACCTGGTTGGAGAGGCCGACCAGCGGGACGGCGGGGTTGCCGAGGTCGGGCTGGATCGAGCTCTTGAAGTACGAGGCGCTGGCCACGACGCCGAAGCCCTTGAGGACGGGCGTGAACTTCTCGCCCGGCAGCGACACCGCGAACTCGAGGCCGCGGAGGTAGCCGCCCTGGCCGTTCATCGGCTGCGTGTTGTAGCCGGTGTAGATGGCGGGCGTGGTCGAGGAGCCCGTCGGGTAGCCCGCGAAGCTCACGAGCGCCTTCTGGCTGTAGGTGTACGAGACCAGCTTCTTGGTGAAGCCCGCGATGGCGAAGTAGCCCATGTGGTCCTTGAAGTAGTGCTCGTACGAGACGTCGATCGAGTCGGCGCGCCACGGCTCGAGCTTCGGGTTGCCGCCGTTCGACGACCACGGGCTGTTGAGCGGGTCGGTGGAGCCGGCCTTCGACTGGTCGAAGCCGAACGTATTGCCGGCGCGCATGTCGTTCATCGGCTGGCGGGCCAGCTGGCGGGCGACGCTGAACCGCACCACCCGCTGGCTGTCGAGCTGCAGGTTGAGGTTCAGGGCCGGGACGATGTCGGTGTAGGTGTAGCTGCTCTTGACCGCGTTGACCGTGGTGCCGTTCACCGCGAGGCCCTTGGCCTTCTGCGTCGTGCTGACGATCTGGCTGCCGACGTTGCCGGTGAGCTTGTAGCCGCCGACCTTGGTGTCGATGTCGAGCTTGGCGTAGCCGGTCCAGACATCCTCCTGGACGTCGAAGTTGTTCGCGCGGAGGGCCGGGTTGTCATTCGGAATCTGGTCGTAGAAGCCGCTGTTGTAGAGCGCGAGCGGGTCGTACGAGTACATCTTGCCCATGCCGATGAAGCTGAGGTCCGTGAGGCCGACCGACGGCGGGAGCGTGGCGCTCGGGACCTTGTTCTTCAGCTGGAGGAAGTAGCCCTCCATGCCGCCGGGGCCCGACTCGGTCTCGTACTTCTTGCGGGTGTTGAACACCGCGCCGAACTCGACCCGGCTGAAGACGCCGTCGAGCGGGTGCTGGGTGGAGAGCTTGTACTGCTCGATCTCATCCCGCGCGATTGGGCCCTTGAGGAAGCCGTCCTGGCCGTAGGGCCGGAGGACCGAGTCCATGCCCCAGCCCTGCGGCATGCCGAGGCGCATCTTGGAGCCGTCGGAGTAGTCGAGCTGGTGGGTGAACGTCGCGCCGGCGCTGCCGTCGGGCGAGAGCGTGTAGGTGATCGAGTCGGGCGTGCCGACGCCGTTGACGCCGTAGCCGGAGTAGGTCTCGAGCACGAAGTCGCGGCGCTTGACGTGCGAGTAGCTCGCGTCGAGGTCGGTCTTCCAGCCGTCCTTCTTGTCGCCCAGCTCCAGGTTCCAGCCGATGTTGGCCAGGTGGTCGTTGCGGCGGACGTAGTCGTTGCGGACGACGCCGTAGAAGTTGTTGAGCGTGGCCTTCGTGATGAGGCCGTTCACGACGGTGTAGCCGGGGGCGAGCGAGGTGTACGTGCCCCAGTTCGGCGAGAGTGGCATCTCGATGCCGCGCAGGAGCTGGTTCTCCTGGAAGTCGGAGTAGAACACGTCGAGCGTGGAGTGGATCTTGTCCGTCGGGGCCACCTCGATGACCGACATCACGCTGTTGCGCTTGATCTCGCTGTTGCGGACGAAGGGCTTCGCGCCGCCGAGGAGGCTGGCGCCGTTCGGGAAGCTGCCGTCATAGCCCCAGGCGTTGAACTGCTCGCCCTGGCCGGGACGGTCGGAGAGAGAGACGCCGACGGCGACGCCCACCTTGTCGTGGTCGAACTGGTCGATGTACGAGAGGGTCTCGCGCCAGCCGCCGCGCTTGGCGCCGGCGTTGTCGGCGCTCATGCCGGTCCATTCGTAGAAGGCGTTGGCGGCCACCTGCCGGCTGCCCACGTCGATCGGGCGAACCGTCTGGAGGTCAACCGTGCCGGCGAGGCCCTGGCCGACGAGGCTCGCGTCGGCGGTCTTGTAGACCACGACGCTCTGGAGCAGCTCGGCCGGATACTGGTCGAACTCGACCGCGCGGCCGGCGGCCGTGCTTACCTGCTGGCGGCCGTTCAGGAGGCCGGTGCTGAAGTCGCCCGTCAGGCCGCGGATCACGATCGCCTGGGCGCGGCCGTTGAGGCGCTGGGTCGTGACGCCGGGGAGGCGCGTGAGCGAGTCCGCGATCGAGATGTCGGGCAGCTTGCCGATGTCCTCGGAGTGGATCACCTCGCTGATGAGGGTCTGCTTCTGCTTCATCTCGGCCGCGGCGGCGAGCGAGCCGCTGAAGCCGCCGGTGACGGTCATGGCTTCGAGCATGACGATCTTCTCGTCAGGTTTCTTCGTGGTGTCCTCCGCCACGACGGGGGCGGTCTGGCCGTGGGCGGCCAGGGATGCGGCCAGGGTCAGGAGGCCGACGGCCATGAGCCGGGGACGGCTCACGCGCTGGGTTCGTGTCGAGTCAGTGTGCATGGTGTGGGGGTCTGTGGGTGGTCGCGGCCGGCGGTTGTGGACGCCGGGGCGGTTCTTGGGAAACGGGCTGGGGCTGGGGTGCTGGTCCGTTGGGGGCGGTGTCAGCAACCGCATAGCAACCGGGGAGCGCGCGGATTTTCCATCAGCGACTCGCGAAGAAATCCGAGATGACCCGGAAAAATCTTAGGCGGGTTTTGGCCACTCAGGTTTCGTCCGGCCCGCCTAGGTTTTGTCCGCCCGGCCCGTTTTGACTCGTCCGTCCGCCCCCGCAGCTTCGGCTTCGCTCCCCGCCATGCCCGCCGTCCTTCCCCACCCGGCCCGGCGCATCGGCCTGTCCGGCCGGGCGCTCCTCCTCGGTTTCCTCCTCGCCGCGGCCCCCGCCGTCGCCGCGCCATCAGCCCCCGCGGTGCCCCGGTTCACGCACCCGGGCGCCGGGCAGACCTACTATTTCCTCCTCACCGACCGCTTCGCGAACGGCCGCACCGACAACGACACCGGCCACCTTCCCGGCGGGGCCGACGACCACGGCTTCGATCCCACGCGCATCTCCCACTACCACGGCGGCGACTTCGCCGGCCTGACCGCCCGCCTCGATTATCTTCAGGGTCTCGGCGTCACCGATCTATGGATCACCCCGCCGTTCACGAACCAGGCCATGCTGAACGGCTCGGCCGGCTATCATGGCTACTGGATCACGGACTTCCTTCACGTCGACCCGCATCTCGGCACCGACGGCGAGTTCATGGAGTTCATCCGGCAGGCCCACGCGCGTCACCTGCGCGTCACGGTCGACATCGTCGTGAACCACACCGGCGACGTGATCCGCTACCCGCACGGCGCCACCGCCTATGTTGACCAGGTCACGGCGCCGCTGCGTGACGCCCGCGGCCGGCCGATCGACGAGCGGGCCGCGGCCTGGAACGGGCTCGGCGACCCTGCCGCGTTCCCGGCACTCTCGGCCGAGACCAGCTTCGCCTACCGCCCCGAGGTCGCGCCCGCCTGGCGGCACCTCAAGCAGCCGGAGTGGCTCAACGACGTCACGCTCTACCACAACCGCGGCCACAGCACTTTCCGCGGGCCGAGTTCGATCTACGGCGACTTCGGCGGGCTGGACGACGTGATGACCGAGCACCCGCGCGTCGTGCAGGGATTCACCGCGCTCTTCGGCGACTGGCTGGAGCGGGCGCACCTCGACGGCTTCCGGATCGACACCGTGCGCCACGTGAACGCCGAGTTCTGGCAGGCGTTCATGCCCGCGATCCGCGCCCGGGCCCGTGCCGTCGGCCGGCCCGATTTCCTCTCGTTCGGCGAGGTGGCCAACGACCTTGGCGACGTGACGCTGCTGAGCGAGTTCTCCACCAACCAGCCGCTCGACGCCACGCTAGACTTCCCGTTCCGCGACGCGGCGCGCGCGTTCGTCTCCCGCGGCGGACCGGCCCGCGCCTTCGCGGACTTCATCGCGCAGGACGACCTCTACACTGACCACGACAGCAACGTCCACTCGTCCACCACCTTCCTCGGCAATCACGACGGCGGCCGCTTCGGCTACTACCTGCGGCAGGACAACCCGCACGCCTCCGCCGCCGAGCTGGCCGCCCTGGTTCGCCTGGGCCACGGGCTGCTGCTGCTGAGCCGCGGGCAGCCGGTGCTCTACTACGGCGACGAGCAGGGCATGGTGGGCCGCGGCGGCGATGACCAGCAGGCGCGCGAGGACATGTTCGCCGCCAAGGCGCCGCCCTTTCGCGACGCCCCGCTGCTGGCCACCACGCGCACCGGCGCCGACGACAAGTTCGACCCGCACCATCCCTTCTACCGCCTGATCGCGGGCCTGAATGCCCTCCGCGCCTCGACGCCGGCGCTCCGCACCGGAGCGATGATCATGCGCGACGCCGGCTCCGAGGAGGTCGTCGCGTTCTCCCGCATCGATCGCCGCGAACGCGTCGAGTATCTCGTCGCGCTCAATCACTCGCGAACGGGCGCCGTCGCGGTAAGCCTGCCCACCGCCCAGGCGCCTGGCGCCCGGCTCCGCCGCGTGTTCGATTCGCGCACTCCCGAGCAGCCGGGCGACGAGACGGTGACGGCGGACGCGCTCGGCAAAGTCGCGGTGACGCTGCCGCGCCTCGGGTTTGCCGTGTGGCGGGCGGACCGCCCGCTGGCCGCGGCCGACCAAGCCCCGGTCATCGCGCTCGTCGCGCCGGCCAGCGGAGCGAAGCTGGAATTCACGTCCCGCGAGGTCGACGGCCAGGTCATCAACAGCCGTCAGGAGATCCGCGCCGAGGTGACGGGCGGCGACGGCGTGGCCGAGGTGACGTTCCTGATGACCCGGGCCTCGCGTCCCGGCCAATTCGAGCTGCTCGGGGTCGACGACGCCCCGCCCTACCGCGTCTTTTGGCGCCCGCCGCCCGACCTCGCGCCCGGGGATGAGTTGACCTTCTTCGCGACGGTGGACGACCTCCGCGGCCATCGCGCCTCAACCCGCATCGACCGCCTGCAGGTGGCACCTCATCGGCTGCAGTTTGGAATCCGCGGGGCGGAAGTGCCCCGGCTGACCCGGCAACCCGCTGCTTCGGTCACGGCCCAGGAAGGCGAGACCCAGACCCTCGCGGTCGAAGCCGCTGGCACCGCACCGCTGGAATATCAGTGGCTGCGTGACGGGATGGAGTTGCCTGGCGCCACGGAGGCCTCTCTTGGGATCCGCGTGACTCCCGCAACGGCCGGCACCTATCACGTGCTCGTCCGCAACCGCGCCGGCACGGTCCTCAGCGCGGGCACCGAGATTTCGATCGCGCGCAGACCTGGTTCACATTGACCGCAAGCGACGCCCCCACGCTGCCTCAGGCGCGGCGAGGATGGGCCCGCGGTGCGCGGACGGAACCCGTTACTTCGACTCGGACGAACCACCGAAGAACCGGTGGTAGCACATCAGCGCGATCGACATCATGAAGAGACACGTCGCGAGCGTGATCAGGTGCATCGGGTGAACATGCAGCAGGTAGGACTGCATCAGGGTCTCGACGACCGCCATGAGCAAGCAGAGTACACCGAGGCCCAGCGCACCGAGTGAGATCGTTTTCATCGCCTTGCAGGCTAGCTCCCAACTGCCCGGCTGTCAGTGAAAAATTCCCACGGTGGCTCCGGTCGAGTATCCGTCGGACAAAACCGCGGCCCGCGCCAAATCACTACTTGACTTGGACGACCTCGATTCTAGCGTCCGCAACTTCCCGTCTCTCGGGGTGGTAGCTCAGCTGGTTAGAGCGTCTGCCTGTCACGCAGAAGGTCGCGGGTTCGAGTCCCGTCCATCCCGCCAGTTTCATGACCCGCTTACCCTTATCGGTAAGCGGGTTATCTCTTTCAAGAGCCGGCGGATGCGGCTGGATTCGCCGCCTGCAGCAAGCCTTCGAGATCGAGCGGCTCCGTGACCATCGCCAGGCTGCCGTCCGGCTTGCGCGGCCACTCGGCCTCGGGGCGGTCCCAATAGAGTTCGATCCCGTTGCCGTCGGGATCGTGCAGGTACAGCGCCTCGCTCACGCCGTGGTCGGCCGCGCCGTCGAGCTGCAGCCCGGCCGTCACGACGCGACGCAGCGCATCGGCCAGCTCCACCCGGGTCGGATAAAGGATCGCGACGTGGTAGAGCCCGGTGTGGCCGCGCGGCGGGGGACGCCCGCCCGCGCTCTCCCAGGTGTTGAGCCCGAGGTGATGATGATAGCCCCCAGCCGACAGAAACGCCGCCTGCGACCCGAACCGCTGCATCAGGGAGAAACCAAGCACGTCACGGTAGAACCGCAGCGCGCGGTCGAGGTCGGACACCTTCAGGTGCACGTGACCGATCCGGACCCCGGAGTTGGCGGGCAGCGGCGGCAATGGAGAGGGAGTATCAGCCATGGCGGCAATGAGATCAGGCCTGCGAATCGCGGCGCGCGAGGAGCGCGTCCAGCGAGCACTTGCCCGAGCCGTAGACCATGACGATGAGCGCGAGGCCGAGAACGAGGAGGTGATACTCGTAGCCCTCGCCTTTCTGATTGCCGGCCCAGTTCATGAAAAACCCGTTCGCGAGGTGCACGCTCTGGATGGCGACGACCATAACCGCTGCGATGCCGAGGGCGGCGACGCGGCCGCCGAGCCCGAGCACCAGCGCGATCGAGCCCGCGAACTCGGCGGCGATCGCAAGGAAGGCGAAGAGCGCCGGGATGTGCAACGAGCCCGTGAAGAAGCCCATCGTGCCGCTGTAGCCATAGCCGCCGAACCAGCCGAGCGCCTTTTGCGCGCCGTGCGGAAACATGACGAGGCCGAGGGTGAGGCGGGCCAACAGGGGCGCCGCGTGGTCGCTGGTCTGGGTGAGGAGACGGAGTGCTTTCATGGATGAATAGGAGTGGTGAGAGCCCCACCCTACGCGAGGAACGCGGCGCCGGCTAATGCGGAAACCGCCTTGCCGTTATGCGCCACACGCATAGCTAGGGAGAGTGCTCCTGACCTACCTCCGCTCGCTGCAGGCCATCGTCGAACAGGGCAACCTCAACCGGGCGGCCCAGCAGCTGGGGGTGACGCAGCCGACGCTCACGCGGCAGATGCAGGCGCTCGAGCAGCTCGCCGGCGGCCGGCTGTTTGAGCGGAGCCCGACCGGGATCAAGCTGACTGATGCCGGCCATGTCCTCGCCGGCCGCGCCGCGGGACTCCTGGAGCAGGCGGACCTCGCGCTGGCGGACACGCGGCGGCGGGCCCGCGGACAGCACGATGAATTGCGGATCGGTTATCTGATGTCCGCGGCCGAGGCGTTCATGACCCCGGCCATCCGGGCGCTGCGCCAGGCGCATCCCGAAGTGAAGGCCAAGCTCAGCGAGCTCAGTCCCGCTGAACAGCTGGCCGGCCTGCGCCGCGGCGAACTCGATGTCGCGCTCGTGGGACAGGAGGGCTGCGTGCAGGCCCGTGAATTCTACACGCGGCGGCTGGCCACCTATCCCGCCCTGGCGGTGCTGCCAGCGACCCATCCTCTCGCGGCCGAACGCGAGATCGACCTCCGGCGCCTGCGCGGCGAGGTGTTCGTCGCGGCGGAAGAGGATCACATGCCCGGGCGCAACGGCTGGGTTGCGGCCCAGTGCCGGCGGGCGGGATTCCGGCCGCGGCCGGGTCCCGAAGCCACGAGCATCACGCATATGTTCAGCCTGGTCGCCAATGAGCCAGGCGTGACGCTGGTGCCAGCCTACCTGCGGAGCTTTCCCCATCCCGGCGTCGAGTTGGTGGGCCTGCGCGACAGCCGCGCGAGCTGGGACCTGCTCGTCGTGTGGCACCGGGGCAAGTCGTCGCCGGCGTTGAGATTCCTCGTCGAGGCGCTGCAGCAGGCGGCGCGAGCCTAGTCGGGCGCCAAGAAATGCGCAGGGTTGGGACTGGGCGCGGTGGCAGTGGAGTGCTAGCCTAAGCTCGACGGGGCGCACGAAGGCCCCGACCCCAACCTTCAACCCAAGGTGTCCTATGAAATCATGGGTTAAGTCAGCGACCTATGGTGGTCTCGCGGTACTGGCCATTTTGGCCATCGGGATCGCCCTGGCAATCGGCGGCTGCCGGGAAGTGCTCTACCCGATCGCGCGCGCGTTCGGGTCGCCGCCGGAGGAGGACCTCGCGGTCTGCCGCGTGGCCTTCGCCGAGTTGAAGAAGAACCTGCCCGCGAGCTCGGTGCGGGTGGAGCCGGTGCAGTACGCCGCGACGCTCGACACGAGACAATGGCGCTACGACTGGGCCGAGGGCCTCGCGCGGGAGGCCAAGCTGCGGTTGCCAACGCGCTATGAGATCGCGCCGATCGCCCCGGGCGTCGTGCCGACGCACTTCGGCCGGAACCAAATGCGCTACCTCTGGGAGCGCGTGGTCGCCTACTCCAACTGGCTGAAGTCCTCGCCGCCCGGCGTCGACTACATCTGGTGCACGGAGATCTTCTCGCAGAACGGCCGGGTCATCGCGATGCAGGTCTACGTCTACGACGCGAAGGGCCAGCTCGCCTACTGCCGGCTGTTCAACTCGCATCACTTCGGGAAGAACCTCGCCGAAGGTGACGACGCCCTCCGCCTGGTGGTGCAGACCCTGCTGGATGACCTGAAGCGCGACCCGGAGCAGATCTTCCCGCGATTCGGCGTGGGCTAGAAACCCGGCAACCTCGATCGGACCGGCCGGAAAGCGCCGACCGACCCGTTGGGCCGGTTGCGCTTTGTTGTGGTCACACCCGGTTCGACGCCCGCCGGACCGGCGCCGATCGGCCCGTGACCTATCCACCCACCGAACCGGCCGACCCCGGGGGGGGGGCGGGAGGCGGCTCCGGCTAATTTTGAACGAATTCTGCGCTATTGCGCCTGACGAAGAAATCCCGCTATTTGGCGGCACCCCCGTTCTTACCCCCAAAACCCTACCCCCTCGCACCGAGTCGCTGTTTGGCGGTCCATGGCTGTGTGATGCACTGCTGCCCCCCCCTGCCAAGTAGCGATCCAGCCCCATGCCCCAGTTACTCAAGCCCCTTGCGGTCAGAGAAACCCACGAACAGACCCCCCAGCAGGCGGAGGCCGCACGATGCATCATGTGTGACTGCATCATCCTGGTCGCCTTTGCCGCCCTGCTGATCGGAGCCCTCATCGCGCTCTTTTGAGCGCAGCCCGCCGCAAAGCGGCGGAAGTTGAAGATTGATGATTGGATGCTGAGCGCTTCACCGCGCCCATTTTTCACTGCCAAGGCCGCGAGGTCCGCGAGGATCGAGCTGTTCAGCGCATTCGGCGCGGGCAGCGGCGCGTGGCGACGGGAAACCCGATTTCCGGGCTGACGGTTGGGCGCTGATCGCCTCCCCTCGGGCTCGATTTCACCTTGTCGGTGCGCGGCGGCTCCGTTACGCCTCCAGCGCTATGCGGTGGTAGCTCAGCTGGATAGAGCAGCGGTTTTCTAAACCGCCGGTCGGGTGTTCGAGTCACCTCCACCGCGCCAATTTCTTAGCCGCAGGTCATGATCTCCCCCCTCCGCCTCTGCCTGCTGCTGGCCGTCGTGGTGGTCACGTCGTACTACGTCGTGCTCCACGCGCGGCTGGTGCCGATCGGGCATCCCACGACCCAGGACGAACCGGGCTTCGTCGAGATCACGGCCGCGGGGAACGCGTTCACGCGCGACGGCGTCCTTGAATGCGCCAGTGTCTACGGTCCCGGCTATGCGCTGTGGGCCCGGCCGTTCACCGCGGTGATCGCCAACCCTTACGTCGCCCACCGCATCGCCAGCTCCGCGGCCCTGCTCGCGCTCCTGGCCCTCATAGGATGGGAACTCCGCCGGGCCGGGGTTGGCGGACTCACGACCGCCGCCGGGCTCGCGATCGTCTACATCCTCAACGTCAGCAGCCACTCGCTCTCGGCCTGCGCCGACCTGCTGGGCGCCGCCCTCGGGTTCGCTGCGCTCGCCGCGAGTCGCCGCCAAACCTGGCCGGCCCTGTTCGCCGGGCTCGTCCTCGCGGTCCTGGCGACCCTCACCAAGCCCTACTTCGCCCTCGCCTGGGTCATCGTCGCCTCGCACCAGCTGCTCTTCGCGCCGCCACGGCGTTCAGCCACCTACCTCGGGCTCTCCGCGCTCGTGATCGGCGCAACCACGCTGCTCGTGCGGTCGATCGCCCCGTACTACTACGTCAGCACGTTTCTCACGCAGCAGATCGCCGGCGAGCGGAGCCTCGGGGTCCTGACCCACCAGACCGCGGAATTCGCCCTGCTGGCCGGCGGCCTGATCGTGCTCGCGCTGATGGCGCGCCCGCGCGTGCGGCGCGCCCATCTCGGATGGCGCAAGGCGCCCATGACTCCGGCCATGGATGTCTGGACCTGGGCCACGCTGGTCGCGACCGCGGCCCTGCTGGGGCTGCTCGCGTGGCACCCGGGCAACTACCTCGTCTATTTCTATCACCTCCTGCTGGGGCCGCTGGTCATGGTCGCGCTCCCGCGGCTGGCAGACTGGCCGCTGGCGGGGCGCGCCCTGCTGCTGGCCAACCTGCTGGTGCTCGGCTGGCTGCTTCCGCCCCAGCCCGGTCCCGACAACTGGCAGACGCTGGCGGCGAACGTGACCGCCGCACCCGGCCCGGTGCTGGGCGACGCTTTGCTCGAGCCGTTTGTCCATGCCCGGCCCGACCTGGAACTCCTGTCCCACGGGCAGACCGCCAGCGTGCTCCAATCACTCGATCACCTGGGCCTAGCCCTGCCGTCGCGCTACGCGGGCCTGCGTCGCGACCTGGCCGAGCGCGCCGCCCGCTTGGCCGAGCGGATTCGCCGGCGCGAGTTCGCCGCGATCTACATCACGTACATCGACCTCGGCGACCGCTCGGTCTGGGCCTACGAACTGGCGCCGATCCGCGTCGCGCTGTTCAGCTCGTACCGCGTCGCGAGCGAGACTCCCGTGTTTCCCTACAACGCACCGTACTGGGACCGCCGCGGTCACGGCCAGCTGGCCTATCGCGTGACCCAATGGGTGCCGGTTCGGCCGGAGTAGCTTGGCCAGACGAACGCCGTGGGGCGGCTGGTTGAAAGTCGACGGTTGAACGTTGAAAGTGGCTGGAGCCGCGACCTCGCAGCGGATCGCGAGCACCTGCCACGACCGCGATTGGGTGCCGCAGCGTCGGGTGTGGGCCGCCGTCGAGGTCCGCCGGGCTTTCAACGGAAGACCTTCAACTTTCAACCGCCCGCCCGGCAGCTCGTGAGCACGTTCTGCCAGAGCGCGGTTTCACCGGGGTGTCCGTGGCGGTCGAGTTCAGCGGCAATGCGGGCCTCCGTCGGCTCCTCGACGCGGTGGCGCGGGTCGCCGGGCAGGTCGGGCCGGACCGCGCGGGCGAGCGCCCAGCAGGCCCAGGCCCGGGCCGCGCGTTGGGCCCGGCGGGGCTCGTTCATGCGATCGGCGTAGTGCTGGAAATGGACCCGCGGGTTGCCCAGAAAAACGTCCGCCGGCGTGTGACGGATCAGCCAGGCCATGCCGGCGTAGGGCAGCGGCCACTCGGCCAGCACCGGCTCGGAGCCCGTGAGATCGGCCCCCAGCGCCCGGTCGAGGCAAAGCAGCGAGCGCGCCGCGAACCCGCGGGTCCAGAGCGACTGGCCGTACTCGAGACAGGCGCGGTAAAACTCCGCCCCGCGCTCGTCGTCACGAAACCGATGCAGGGCCTGCCAATCCAATCCCGCTCGTGCAGGTGGCAGATGAGGACAGGGAGGGGGCATGGGCGGGAAGGCAAACGGTCGAAGGTCGGCAGGTCGAATGTCAAAAGTCGCGACCGCGGCTTCGCCGCCGCAATCCACCCTGCGACATTCGACCTGTGTCTTTCGACCCGCGCCGCGCCGCGGCGCGAAACTCTTCGCTTGGCGGGCGCGGGGGTTTCCTCGACAACTACGGCGCCTGAAAGACGAAGCGCCACCGACCTCTCCTGTCCTTGACCAGACCGTGCACGGCATCACGGGCTGGCGGCGCGCCTTGATGTGGCCGTTCGCGATCCTGGTCCGCTGGTGGGGCATGAGCCTGCGCTTCGACACGCCACCGCAGGACGTGACCAACTACATGCGGCGCGATGTGCCGGTCGCGATGATCCTCTGGCACAACCGGCTCTTTCTCGCGACCGAGATCTACCGCCGCTATCGCCAGGGCCGTCCGCTCTACGCGTTGATCAGCGCAAGCCACGACGGCGCGTGGCTGGTGGCGTTCTTCGAGATGGTGGGCGGCATGCGCGCCGCGCGCGGCTCCAGCAGCCGGCTCGGCCGCGAGGCGGTCAACGCCCTGCTCGATGTCCAGCGCGCCGGCCACGACATCGGCATCACACCGGACGGGCCGCGCGGCCCGTGCTACGACGTGAAACCCGGCGCCGTGATCGTTCCGCGCCGGACCGGCGCGCCGCTGCTGCTCGTCGGCGGGGAATTCACCCGCGCCTGGCGACTGAACAGCTGGGATCGTTTCTTCCTGCCCTTGCCCTTCTCGCGCGTGAAGATGCGCTGCACGGTCATCGAGAACTCGCAGCTCGCCGACCGCGACGCGGCCGTTCAGCTAATCCGCGAGAAACTGCTGGAGATTAACCCGGATCCCGCGACCTGAGCCTGGGCTCAGGTCGCGAGTCAGGTCGTCCGGGGCCGCTCAGAAGGTCGGCGCGAGGACGATCTCGGCGCCCGGTTTCACGAGGTAGTCCTCGCCCGCGCACCACGTCTCGTCGTTGAGGAGGAACTTGAAGAGGATCGGGCGCGAGGACTCCGGCAGCGTGACGCGCCAGCGGTCGTCGGCCACGCACTCCATGATCACGCCCTTTTCCCAGCTGAGGCCCGGGCCGTCGCCGCGGATGTAGAGCGTGTTGCCGAATCCGACGTCGATCTGGGCTGCAATGGTCGTGGTGATCGCCTTGGGCGCCGTCTTCTTTACCGCGGGAGCGACAGGCGCCTTGGGGGAGGCCTGCTTCGTTTTCTTCGCCGGGGCGGGCGTCTTTGTGGTCTTGGTCGTTTTTTTCATGGCGTGTTGGAAGAGGATGCTCCTCTTCTCGGTCCCGAATTTAGCAGCTACGAGGCCAAATCGTCAAACCCCGCGAAATTAACCCGGGCGTAACGGCAGGGAGCGGTCGAGCCGCTGATAATCAGGGAGTAAGCCGGGCGGGTACGGTGGGCGGTAGGCGGTGGACGGTGGGCAGTGGACGGTGGGCGGTGGACAGTGGACGGTGGACGGTCAGGAAGCTAATCGCGTCGGCTCGGCCGAATCGGCGCGAAATCGAGCGGGCGGTTATCTAGCCGAAGGGTGCATGCGGTGGGCCGCGGCCGATAAGGCTGAAACCTGCCAAGCACACGCCACCTTCAACCCTCAGCTTTCAACCTTCAACGTGCCGAGCCCACCTCGGCAGGAAGCCTGACCGCCAGGTTCCGGAACAGAAACTCCCGCAGGGTGGCGGGGTCCTGGGCGTTCGGCGCCACGGCGTAGGCTGGGATGTTGGCCACATCCGCCACTCCCAGGTCGCGGCAGCGCACGTGGAGCAACAGCGCGTGACGCGGGTGGTGCAGCAGCTGGCCGAGGGTCTCCAGCATGAGCCCCCGCCCTGGCACGTCGATAAACACCGGCGGATCGTCGGGCGTGATCAACCCGACAAAATCTCCCTCGGCCCGGACCGCAGCGGCCTCCGGGGCATGTAGGGCCTCGCGGGTCGCGAAGCCGAAATGCGCGGGCGACTTGTACATCCCGCCGAGCCGCTCGACCGCCTCGACGCCGAACTCGGCCTCCCAGCGCAACGGATCGAACGAACACTGCGGCGCCTTCGCCCCCGCGCAGGTCAGGCGCGTCGACTGGCGCGACACCAGATCTGCGCTGGCGGGATTTGCGAGGTCGCCGTGAAATGCCAGCCAGAGCGAAAGACTGCCGCCCGCGGATTCGCCGAATGCGGCCACGCGCGTGCTATCCAGCCGCCACTCGCCCGCCTTCGACCGCAAGAGCTGGACGGCGCGCGCGGCGTCGTGGAGGACATCCAGCACGGTCACGCCCGGGGCGAGGTAACGGTAGTTGATCGACGCGACCGACACGCCGGCGTCCAAACAGGCCTTCACCGTCGGGTCGCGCCGGGCCTCGGCCTTGTCGCCGGCGGTCAGGCCGCCGCCGTGGACAAAGACCACCACCGGCGTCGGCGCCGCCGCGACCGCGCGCCAGAAATCGAGGGTCTGCTTCGGGTCCGGTCCGTAGGCCATGTTCGCCACGGTCGCCTCCGGAATCAGCGGCGGCTTGTCCGTGGACGCCAGCAGCTGGCCGCCGGCCAGCAGCACCATGATGAGCAGGAGTCGGGAGGCGCGTTTCATAGATGCAGGGCGCCACGCTCACACCAAACGCCGCCTGCGTCACTCGGAATCCGCTCCACGACCGCGGGACTACGGGTTCGCGCAAACCACGAGGAAGTGCAGCGGCGTGTCGCCGCGATTCACGAGGTCGTGGCTGTGACCGACGCGCGTGAGACACATATCACCGGGTCCGACCGAATGCTCCACCCCGTCGATCTTCATGGTGCCGCGCCCGCTGAGGATCACGTAGAGTTCCTCGTCCCGCTCATGGCGGTGTTCGCCGATTGAAGCGCCCGGCTCGAGCCGGTTGTCGTGGATGAACTTGAAGCCGCCGTCCGTCTTCGCGTAGTCGCCGAGCAGTTCGGTGCACCACAGCACGCCCTGGCCGTCGTGGCAGTTGGTCACCCGGGAGGGCGTGGCGGAGGTCGGCTTGAGCAGCATGGCGGGTCGGGGTTGGCGAAGCCGGCGGATCACTCCACGCGGCTGAGCAGGAGGTAATACGTGCCGAACACCGGCACACCCTCCTTGGGTGGAAGGTTGAGGCGGACGATCAGGTAGGCGCGGGCCACTTCGTCCGACGCGACCGTGAAAGTCCAATGGAGATCGCGCGACGTCTCGCGGCGTTCCTCACGGCCCCACTTCGTCGTCACGACAAAGCCGCGGCGCGTGGCGTCGGCCAGGACGGCGGCGGCATCGATCGGCTGGCGCAACACGATGCACGACATCGATTCGAAGCGCGGCGGACCGCCGGTCCGGTCGGCAACGACGGTGACCGTCAGGCCGTCGGGACCATGCTTGGCCGAATAGGCGACCCCAATCTCCTTGAGGCCCTCGCGATCCAGGATCTTGGAATCCCCGTAAACCATGGCCCGCGCCGCCAGCGGCAGGAGCAGCATCGGGATGAGGGCGGCGAGGAGGCGCATGGGATGATTAGAACCGAGCATGGCGGCCGGCCCGGAACCCTCAATGCAGGATTCAAACCCGGCGCCGACAGGCCCCACCGCCCCGCGTCGGTCGCCGGCACGCGTTGAACCGCCGGCCGAGAACATTCAAAAGGCGCGGGGCTTGTACGGCCCAGATCGACGGCCTATCCTCGGGGAGTTTCTCCCATGAAAATCTGCGCACGGCTCGGCTTGGTGTTCGCCCTGTTGAACGGTTGGGTGCTCGCCCAGGGCGACGGTTTCAACGGCAAGTGGCGCCTGATCAAGGCGCAGAGCTCGGACCTCGACTATTTCCAGCAGGCCACGCTGGAGATCACCGCGAGGCCGGATGACGTCACGCTCGCGACCTGGCGCGGACCGCGGCGGCCCTACCACGACACGTTCACGGTCAAGACCGACGGCCAGCCGCACGCGGTGGCCGTGGGCGACGGCACGTTCGCCGACGCGCTGTTCATGGCCGTCCGCCTGACGCCGGGCCAGACGAAGGATGTCACGGCGCGCTGGACCGACCCGCGCACGCTGACCGTGACCGAGGCGTATCGCGCCGCGTCGTCGCAGGGGCCCGTCGAACTGCGCATGACGCGGACGCTTGAGCTCTCCGCGCATGGCGACCTGTTGACCGAGCGGCTGACGCGCAACACGCGCCAGTCGGGGCCGCCGCTGGCGTACGTGTACAAGCGCGACGAGGCGAACAACGCGTTCCTGATGAACCTCGGCGGGGATTGGAAAATCCCGTCGCAGCTCCCGGACAAGGCGACGCTGATCTCGCTGCAGGGCGTGGTGAACCAGGCGGCGCCGGCGCTCTATTTCACCTTCGATCCGGGCTATCCGTTCAACTACACGGACGACCTGCGGCAGTTCCTCGAGACGGTGCATCATTTCACCTTCCGGCGGCTGAACACGCTCGACGAGGCGCTCGGCGCGCTGGGCGACCGCGTGGCCGGGTACGTGGTCTGGGACAAGACGGTGCGCACCTCGCTCATCGTCGCCTACACGATCGCGGGACTGGAGCGAGGCATCGTGGTGACGGAGGATCAGATCCCGCTCGCGCAGCAGCACGGCTTGAAGCCGATCGCGGACCTGCGCGGCAAGTTTGTCGGCCGGACCGACGCGGAAATCTACCGGTGGGCGAAGGAGCAGTACTGGGCGCGGTGCTCGCGCGACGTGATCGGCTGGCTCGGCGGCGAGCACGGCCAAGTGGTGATGCCGGCGGCGGCGGACTACGGCATGGTGCGGCACGCGTTCTTCTCGGACCTCTCGGCCCGGGCGAGCGACACCGCGGAGTACGCGCTCACGCGTAGCCTGCTTCAGGAAATGAAACCGCTGGGCACGGTGTGGGGCTGGCACTCGTACAAGAAGGACACCGAGGAGGAGATGACCACCCTGCTCTCCTCGTACGCGCTCACGTCCGACGGCCTGAACACCATGCCGAACACGAGCTTCCTCCTGCACGTGCCGGCGTCGCCAGGCTTCGAGTTCCGCAACCACCACAACGTCGTGCCGGGAAAGTCCTACCCGCCCGGGAAGAAGGTCTACCTAGCCCTCGTGCAGACCGACGGCCTCGGCATCGGCGCGTGGGTGCGCCCGGGCCGCGGCTCGATCCCGTACGCCTGGGAGGTCTCGATGAAATTCCTGGAGCTTTCGCCCGCGATGCTCGAGTTCTACTACACGCAGGCGACGCCGAACGACTACTTCATCGCCGCCCTGTCGGGCTCGTCGTACATGTACCCGCGGGCGTTCCCCGACGCCTGGCGGCCGAAGGAGATCGAGCGCGCCCGCGAGCTGATGGGTAAGCTCGACCTCCGGGTGTTCGAGATCATGGACTACGCCGGCGACAAGACCGAGGCGGGCGACAACAACCTGCCGCGGCGCATCGTCGACGATTATTTCAAGGGCATGCCGGACGCGCTGGGCTTCCTGAACGGCTATTATGCGGCCAACACCTTCGCGACCCGGAACGGCAAGGTCCTGTTTTCCTACGACTACTACCTTTCGGCGCAGAAGCCGGAGGAGGTGGTGGCCGCGGACCTCACCGAGCTGGCGACCATGAACGCCGCCCGGCCGTATTTCCTGCTGGTGCACGTCCGCGAGAACAGCGACGTCGCCCGCGTGAAGCGGATCTGCGACCGCCTGGGCCAGGACTTTGAGATCGTGCCGCTCGATGTTTTCCTGACGATGGCCGGCGCCCAGCCGACCTTCCAGGAGGCTTACGCGCGGTAGGGACGAGGCGGAGTCAGATTTCCGTCACCTGCTCTTGGATGCGGTGGCATGTGCTGCTCGCGTCGCAGGTGGTATTGGTCCTCCTACGCTGAAGCTTCGGAGGGCGCCATCCTTCGCCGCAGGAGTCAGCCTTGCCTTCGATATCCCCAGTTTTCTTGGGATGGCGTGCCATCCGAAGCCCAACGGGCGAAGGCGCAGCGGGGCGGCGGGTTGCGCTGCTCGCGTCGCGGGTCGAATCGGCCCTCCTACGCTGAAGCTTCGGAGGGCACCATCCTTCGCCGCAGGAGTCGGTTCTGCCCTCCGTATCCCCAGTTTTCTTGGGATGGCGTGCCATCCGAAGCCCAACGGGCGAAGGATGGTGGAGCAGATCGGGATCAAACCGACGACCTCGTCGTTGCGAACGACGCGCTCTATCAACTGAGCTACTGCCCCATCAGGGAGGGGAGGTTTTGCGCAATCCCATCGCGCGAGTAAACACCATTTTTCACGGGGCCGGAAATCAGGGTTTCACCGGAGCACGGCGCCGTCGCAGGGCGCACGTGGAAGGCCGAAAGTCGTTCTGCCCCAGCACCTCCACACCCTGCCCTACCACCTGGCAACTTCGCCCCTGTTACCTGCGCGGCGCGAAGCGCCGCGCCTCAGGAGGCGTTGAGCAGCTTCGCGAAGATCATCTTTCCGCCCGTGGTCGGGAGGATGCTGATGACTTCGGCGGTAACCCGCCGGCCGATGAAGCCGCGCGCGGCGTTCACGACCACCATGGAGCCGTCGGGCAGGAAACCCACCGCCTGACCCTCATCCTTGCCGGGTTTCACCAGTTCGACCTCCACCGACTCGCCCAGCATGAACTCCGGCCGCAGCGAGCGGGCGAGTTCGTTGAGGTTGAGCCACGGCACGCCCTGGAACTCGGCCATCTTGGCGAGATTGTAATCGGTGGTGAGCAGCTTCGCCCGCATCGACTGCGCGAGGAAGACGAGCTTGGCCTCGATGTCGGTCTGCTTCGCGACCTCGGACTCGTGGACGCGTATGTCGACGCGCTTGATGCGCCGCAGCTCGTTCAGCACCTCGAGGCCCCGGCGGCCGCGGGCCTGCTTGTGCGGGTCGGACGAGTCGGCCACGGACTGCAGCTCGTTCAGCACGAAGCGCGGGATGATCAGGGCCGCGCTCAGGAAGCCCGACTCGCACACGCGCGCAATGCGCCCGTCGATCAGCACGCTTGTGTCCACCACCACCAGCGGCACGTCCACGTCGTGTGGCACGAAGCGCACGTACGGGATCACCAGG
>CAYYGV010000028.1:0-35130 GCA_964471615.1 uncultured Opitutaceae bacterium | reverse complement strand
TGAAAACCCGCTTCGCCTTCATCGGCTTTCAGCATCCGCACATCTGGGACCTGGTCGCCCGCGCGACGGCTCATCCAGAGGTCGAGGTGGTGGCCTGCTGCGAGGAGGACGCCGCGACCCGCGCGCAGCTGGCGGCCAACGGCAAGGCGAAGATCACGCACTCCGACTACCGCGCAATGCTGGCGACCGAGCAGATCGACGTCGTGGTCGTCGGCGAGTGGTTCGTGAAGCGCGGCCGCGTCGTGATCGACGCGCTGCGCAGCGGACGGCACGTGCTGGCCGACAAGCCGATGTGCACGACCCTCGCCGAATACTCGGAGATCGAGCAGCTCGCGCGTGAGCGGAAGCTCACGGTCGGCATGATGCTCGACATGCGCGACTCGGGCGTCTTCCGGCAGGTGCGCGAGTTGGTCCGGGCCGGCGAGATCGGCGAAGTGCGCGCGGCCTCGCTCGGAGGCCAGCACCCCTTGCTGCCCGGCGTCCGCGCCCAGTGGTATCACGAGGCCGGTAAACACGGCGGCACCATCAACGACATCGCGGTGCATGGCATCGACCTCCTGCCCTGGGTCACCGGCATCGACTATCGCCGGGTGGTCGCCGCCCGCACCTGGCAGGCCGGGCCGCCGCCGGGCTCGAACTTCCAGAACGCGGGGCAGTTCATGCTCGAGCTGGCGAACGGCGCCGGCGTGATCGCAGACGTGTCGTACCTCGCGCCCAACAGCCATGGCTACACGCTGCCGCTCTACTGGCGGCTGACGCTCTGGGGCAGCCTCGGCGTCCTCGAGGCGACGCTGACGGCGAAGGAGATCACGCTCTACAAGGAGGGCGAGAAGACCGCACGCACGGTGCCGATCGGTGCACCCAACCCGGGCGGCTACCTCGAGGCGTTCCTCGCCGAGCTGAAGGGCCGACCGAACGACGGATTGAAGGCCCCGGAGATCTTCCGCGCTAGCTACGTGACGCTGAAGATCCAGGAAGCCGCGGACCGGGGATTGATCAACACGGCGCTGTAGCGCCGTGTTGAAGTAGCGAGTAGCGCGTAGCGGGTAGCGAGCATCCAGCTGAACGCGTTGTACGTCTGCGCGAATTTTCCGGCCGTCAGAGTCGGCAGGTTGACCCCTGCCCACCCAGAACCCGAGCGGCAAGATGCTCGCTACGCGCTACCCGCTACTCGCTACTCCCCAAAACCCTACCTCACCTGCAGCGTATCCCCTTCGTAGGTGAGGCCGAGGGACGGGATTTCGACGGCCTTCCGCGCGCCGGCCTTGCGGACGCGGCCCGCGAGCCAGGCGTCGTAGCCGGCCGCCTGAGCGGCGGCCAGGACCGCCGGGGCGGACGCCGGATCGACGTAGGCGGCAAACCCAATGCCCTGGTTGAAGGTCGCGTACATCTCACGTCGCGTGATCGGGCCCGCCTCCTCCATGAACTGGAACAACGCCGGCGCCGGTCGCGGCGCGGTGATCTCGTACACAAACGGTTCCTCCAGCCGCATCAGCTTCCGCCAGCCGTGACCGGTCACGTGCGCCACATAGTTCAGCTTCAGGCCGCGACGCTGGCACTCGCGCACGAAGGCGACGTAGATCACCGACGGCGCCAGCAGCGCCTCGCCAAACGTCCGTGGGTCGCCGTGACCGATGGGCGTCTGGTAGCCCTGCGGCAAGCGCTCAGCAATCAGGCGGCACAGGCTGAGCCCGTTCGTCTGCACCCCGGAGCTCGCGAGGAAAATGATCGCGTCACCGTCGCGCACGTCGCCGGTGATCCGGAGCGACTTGGGCGCAATGCGTCCGATGGCGGAGCCGGCGAGGACGATGGTCGAGGCGTTGACGATGCCCCGCAGCGTGGGTGTCTCGCCGCCGCCCCAGACCGCGCCGGCCTGACGGCAGCCCTCGGCCCAGCCGTCGACGAGCGACTGCATCCGGGCCGCGTCGGCGAACCACGCCGATTCCCCCACCGCCGCATGCATGGCCACCGAAATGGGCAGTGCGCCGCAGGTGGCGAGGTCGTTCACGATCGTCGCAACCGTATCGATGGCGATCTCGCGGTAGAAATTCTTCCCGGTCGCGGCGTACACGGCATCGGCGACGAGGTTCTTGGTCCCGAGACCCTCCTCGACATGGGCGAGGTAATGATCGGCCGCCTCCATCAGGTAGGCGCTTTCACCGCGGGTTGTGGCCGGTTCGGCATAGCCGTGGTCCGTCAGCAGCCCCGCCGTAGCCTTCGCCGCCCGCTGGCACGCCCGCTTGAACGCATCCAGCTGGTCGTAATTCACGCCGGAGGATTGGTAGGAAAGAGACATCGATTGCGGATCGCGGATTGCGAATTGCGGATTGGTCAGAGCGCGTCTCGGTCTTGAAGTGTACGAATCGCGGTCAAATCAGAAGATCGTGAAAGCAGCGTGCGGAAATCCGCAATTCGCGATCCGCAATCCGCAATTTCAATAGGCTCTTCCCTCGTTCTTCTCGTAGTAGTTCACGTACGCCTGGTTCACCACGCGGTAGCCGCCGGGGGTGGGATACTTGCCGGTGAAGTACCAGTCGCCGGTATGGTTGGGCACGGCGGCGTGGAGGTTCTCGATCGTCTGGAAGATGATCTCGATCTCGCCCTGCCAGTCGCCCCGCTTCGGCCGGACCCGGTCGACGATCTTGCGCGAGAGCTCCTCGGGGGTGAACGGCTCGTAGATCCGCCGGACGTGGTTCACCGTGCCCCGCCGGCCGACTTCCTCGCGACAGGCCCGGTAGACCTCCTCCAGCAAATCGCCCTGGCCGCGCTCCTTCAGCAGCTCCACCGCCGCCTCGAACGCGATGAACTTCCCGATCTCCGACATGTCGATGCCGTAGCAGTCGGGATAGCGGATCTGCGGCGCGGTCGAGACGATCACGATCTTCCGCGGGTTCAGCCGCGCGAGGATCCGGAGGATGGACTTCCGCAGCGTCGTGCCGCGGACAATCGAGTCGTCGACGCACACGAGGTTGTCCCCCGGCTGGACGGAACCGTACGTGATGTCATACACGTGGCTGGCGAGCTGGTTGCGGAGGTTCTCCTGGCCGATGAAGGTGCGGAGCTTGATGTCCTTGCTGACCACCTTCTCGCCGCGCGGCCAGTTGCGCAGGATGAGCTCGTCGAGCAGCGCCTCGTCCAGCGCGCCCTTGGCCTGCGCCGCCAGGATCGCCGCCTTCACCTCGTCGCGGCGGCGCGAGCGCAGGGCGGACATCAGGCCGTAATAGGCCACCTCGGCGGTGTTCGGGATGAAGCTGAAGACGGTGCGGGCCCAGTCGTGGCCGATCGAGCGGATGACCTGGTCGGCCAGCCCGCCGCCGAGCGCCTGCCGCTCGCGGTAGATGTCGATGTCGTTGCCGCGCGAGAAATAGATCCGCTCGAACGAGCACGCGGAGCGCGGCATCGGCGCGGTGAAGGCGCTGTCCTTGAGCGCACCGTTGCGCTTCAGGACGATCACGTGGCCGGGCTCGACCTCCTTCACCTGCTCGAGCGAGAGGTCGAACACCGTCATCAGCGGCGCGCGCTCGGAAGCGAAGGCGATGACCTCGTCGTTCTGGAAGTAATAGGCCGGCCGGATCCCGGACGGATCGCGCGCCACGAACGCGTCGCCGTTGCCGACGAGGCCCGCGATGGCGTAGCCGCCGTCCCACTTGGCCGAGGCGCGCGTGACGACCCGCGCCAGGTCGAGATCCTCGCTGATCCGTCGGGTGAGCTCCGGGCCGGAGAGCTCGCGGGTCCGGAGGTAGCGGTAGACGTCCTCGTGCTCCTCATCGAGGAAGAACCCTATCTTCTCGAGCACGGCCTGGGTGTCGGACGAGAAGATGGGATGCTGGCCGATCGCGATGAGGCTGTCGTTGAGCTCCCGCGTGTTGGTCAGGTTGAAATTGCCGCACAGCGCGAGATTGCGGGTCGGCCAGGAGCTGCGCCGGAAGTACGGGTGGCAGGCGCTGACGCCGTAGCCGCCGGACGTGCCGTAGCGGAGGTGGCCGAGGTAGAGCTCGGCGCCGAAGTCGAAGTGCTGCTTGACGGTGTCCGGAAACTCCGGGTGCACCCGGCCATCAGCGACGAGCTCCTCGTACCGGCCGAGCAGCGCCTTGAACACGCGGTCGAGCGGGTTCGGCTCGGTGTTGCGCTCGCGGAACATGTACGGCTCCCCGGCCGGCATGTCGAATTTTACGCAGGCGACGCCCGCGCCGTCCTGGCCGCGGTTGTGCTGCTTTTCCATCAGGAGGAAAAGCTTGGTGAACCCCCACAGCGGCGACCCGTATTTCTCCTGGTAGTAGGCCAGCGGTTTCAGCAGCCGGACGAGGGCGATGCCGCATTCGTGGCCGATCTGCTCGCTCACGGGTTCACCCTTCCTTTCCGGCTGCGGCCCACACTGCGCTGGTCTTCCGGGAGGTGCGCCCGGGAGGGCTCGCAGGCTGTTGGGTCGAAGAGAGTCCGCACGTGCTAGGGAAGGCGCTGATTTCGGGCACACCAGAGCTTTGGTCAACGGCTTTCTCAAATCATGACGACAATTGCCGTTTTTTACCGCGCTTTCAGCGGACTGTTTGAGCTGTCAGCCGTCAGCTATCAGCTGTCAGCCCCGAGCTGACGACCTCACTGCCAACCCTTCCTGCGCCACCGGCGCCTTTTAGCGGCCCGAGTATGACAAGGCCCGTTGACACACGCGGCTAGGCAAAGCAACCGGCAGCCTCCGGGCTCAAAGCTGATAGCTGATCGCTGACGGCTGAAAGCTACCCTCCGACCGCTTTCCGTGTCAGTCCCCTTGACCACCGCGGGGATGTTCGGAAGCATCGCGGCCCGCACCATGCTGATCCTCCGCGGCTCCTCCGCCCTCTCCCCGTTCCGCCTCCAGAAGCTCCTGCAGGATCTCGTGACGGCCGGGGTGCCGGCTCGGTCAGTCGCCGCCGAGTTTGTCCACGTGGTCGACCTCGCCGCCGACCTGTCCGCCGACGGGCGCCACGTCCTCGACCAGCTCCTCACCTACGGTCCGCGCCGCGCTGCCACCACCGCCGCCGGCCTGCTGCAGGTGGTCGCACCCCGGCCCGGCACCATCTCCCCGTGGTCCTCCAAGGCCACCGACATCGCCCGGATCTGCGGCCTAGACCAGGTCCGCCGCATCGAGCGCCTCATCGCCTACTCCATCGAGCTCCCGCCCGGGACCACGCTCTCCTCCGACCAGCGCCGCGCCCTCGGGGCCCGGCTGCACGACCGGATGACCCAGGTGGTGTTCGACCGGCTCGAGGATGCCGGCGTGCTGTTCCACCACGACACGCCGCGACCGATGACCAGCGTGCCCGTGCTCAAGGAGGGCCGCGCGGCGCTCGTGGCAGCCAACACGTCCCTCGGGCTCGCGCTGGCCGAGGACGAGATCGATTACCTCGTGAAGGCGTTCACGCAGCTGCAGCGCGACCCGCATGACGTCGAGCTGATGATGTTCGCGCAGGCGAACTCGGAGCACTGCCGCCACAAGATCTTCAACGCCTCGTGGGAAATCGACGGCGCCAGCCAGGACCACTCGCTGTTCCAGATGATCCGGAACACCCACCGGCTCCACAGCGAGGGCATCCTCTCTGCCTACCGCGACAACGCCGCCGTGCTGGCCGGCTCGCGCGGCGGCCGCTTCTTCGTCGACC
Source organism: uncultured Opitutaceae bacterium (assembly GCA_964471615.1). GTDB lineage: Bacteria > Verrucomicrobiota > Verrucomicrobiia > Opitutales > Opitutaceae > Opi-474. Next base: position 29,494 of record CAYYGV010000028.1, on the reverse strand, counting down.
CGCGCACCCAGGAGTACGGCTCCCACGAGGAGGACATCCACATCCTCTGCAAGGTTGAGACGCACAATCACCCCACCGCCATCTCGCCCTTCCCGGGCGCCGCCACCGGCTCCGGCGGCGAGATCCGCGACGAGGGGGCGACCGGCCGCGGCGGCAAGCCGAAGGCCGGCCTCACCGGCTTCTCGGTCTCGAACCTCCGCCTGCCCGGTGCCGTCCAACCGTGGGAGACCGACCACGGCAAGCCGGGCCGGATCGTCACGGCCCTCGATATCATGATCGAGGGCCCGCTGGGCGGCGCAGCGTTCAACAACGAGTTCGGCCGGCCCAACATCAACGGCTATTTCCGCACCTATGAGGCCGCCGTTCCGGCCGCTTTGGAAAAGGGAGCAGGGAGCACGGAGCAGGGTTCGCAATCCGCAATCCGCGATCCGCAATCCGCAATTCCCCACGAGCTGCGCGGCTATCACAAGCCGATCATGCTCGCGGGCGGCCTCGGCAACATCCGGCCGGGTCATGTCGGCAAGGGCGCGATCAACCCGGGCGACCAGCTGATCATCCTCGGCGGCCCGGCGATGCTCATCGGCCTGGGCGGCGGCGCGGCGAGCTCCATGGCGAGCGGCGCGGGCCAGGAGGACCTCGATTTCGCGAGCGTGCAGCGCGACAACGCCGAGATGGAGCGCCGCTGCCAGGAGGTCATCGACCGGTGCTGGGCCCTGGGCGACGAGAATCCGATCACGTTCATCCACGACGTCGGCGCCGGCGGCATCTCGAACGCCCTGCCGGAGCTCGTGAACGACGCCGGCCGCGGCGGCCGGTTCCAGCTGCGGGCCGTGCCCAACGACGAGCCGGGCATGAGTCCGCTCGAGCTGTGGTGCAACGAGTCGCAGGAGCGCTACGCGCTGTCCGTGCCGGCCGCGCGCCTCGAGGTGTTTCGCCAGATCTGCGAGCGCGAGCGCTGCCCGTTCGCCGTCGTCGGCGAGGCCACCGCCGAGAAGCGCCTCGTGCTGGAGGACTCCCATTTCCAGAACCGTCCGATCGACCTCCCGCTCGAGGTGCTGCTGGGCAAGCCGCCGCGGATGCACCGCACCGACCGGACGCTCCCCCGCCCCCTCGCGCCGCTGACGGTGACGATCCCGCTCGCCGAAGCCGTGCGCCGCGTGCTCGTGCACCCCACGGTGGCTGACAAGACGTTCCTCATCGCGATCGGCGACCGCACCCTCGGGGGCTGCATTGTCCGCGACCAGATGGTCGGACCGTGGCAGGTGCCCGTCGCCGACTGCGCCGTCACTGCCGCCACTTACGACGTCTACACCGGCGAGGCCATGGCGATGGGCGAGCGCACTCCCGTCGCGGTGAACTCCGCCGCCGCCTCGGCCCGGCTTGCCGTGGGCGAGGCGATCACCAATCTCGCCGCCGCCGCGGTCGGCGACCTCGGCCGGGTCAACCTCTCCGCCAACTGGATGGCCGCGCCGGCGCTGCCGGGCGACGGCGCCGACCTGTACGCCGCGGTGCGCGCGGTGGGCCTCGAGCTTTGTCCCGCGCTCGGCATCACGATCCCCGTCGGCAAGGACTCGATGAGCATGAGCACGGCGTGGAAGGATCCCGCCACGGGCGCCGCCCGCCGGGTCTCCGCCCCGGTCTCGCTCATCGTCTCGGCCTTCGCGCCTGTCACCGATGTCCGCCTGTCCCTCACCCCGCAGCTGCGCCCGGAGCCGAGCGAGCTGTGGCTGATCGACCTCGGCCGGGGCCGCAACCGCCTCGGCGGCTCGATCCTGGCGCAGGTGGTCTCCCAGACCGGCACCGCGCCGGCCGACGTTGACGAGCCCGCCACCCTGAAGGCCTTCTGGTCGGCCATCCAGCAACTCGGCCGCGAGCGCCGTCTTCTGGCCTATCACGACCGCTCCGACGGCGGCCTCTTGATGACCGCGATCGAGATGGCGTTCGCGGGCCACACCGGCGTCGACCTGACGCTGCCCGCCGGGGTCGATACGTTCGCTGCATTGTTCGCCGAGGAGCTGGGCGCCGTGATCCAGGTGCGCACCACCGAGGCCGACGCGGTCCGGGCCGTGCTGCGCGCCCACGGGCTCGACGGCCTCACCACCAAGGTCGGGACGCTCAACCCCGCACCTACTTTCCGGATCTCGCAGGGCGCTCAGACGCTCTTCAGCGAGGACCTCTTCGCCCTGCGCTCGATCTGGTCCGACGTGACGCGCCGGATCGCGGGCCTGCGGGACAACCCGGCGTGCGCCGAGTCCGAGCACCGCGTGCGGCTTGACCCCGCCGACCCCGGCATCACCCCCGAGGTCCCTTTCGAGATCCAGCCGGCGGCTCACCGGGCCGCGGTGCAGCGAAAGGGGGTCCGTCCCCCGATCGCGATCCTGCGCGAGCAAGGCGTGAACGGCGAGGTGGAGATGGCCGCGGCCTTCGCCCGGGCGGGCTTCCGCGCGGTCGACGTGCACATGACGGACATCCTCAGCGGCCGCGTGTCGCTGCGGGATTTCCGCGGTCTCGCGGCCTGCGGCGGCTTCAGCTACGGCGACGTGCTTGGTGCCGGCGAGGGCTGGGCCAAGAGCGTGCTCTTCCATCAGCGGGCCCGCGACGAGTTCGCGGCGTTCTTCGCGCGCGAGGACACCTTTGCGCTCGGCGTGTGCAACGGCTGCCAGATGATCAGCAACCTCAAGGCGATCATCCCGGGCGCGGGCCACTGGCCCCGGTTCGTGCAGAACCAGAGCGAGCGCTACGAGGGCCGGTTCGTGTCGCTGCAAGTTGAGTCGAGCCCGAGCATCCTGTTCGCCGGCATGACCGGCGCCGTGCTGCCCATCGCCGTCGCGCACGGCGAGGGCTACGCGGAGTTCCCGGACGAGACGGCGATGAGCGCCTGCAGTGCCTCGGGACTCGTGGCGGCGCGGTTCGTCGACAATCACCACCGGCCCACCGAAGTCTATCCGCTCAACCCCAACGGCTCGCCGCGGGGCATGACGGCGTTCACGACCACGACCGGCCGCGTGACGATTATGATGCCCCACCCCGAGCGCGTCTTCCGCTCGGTCGCAATGAGCTGGTCGCCGTCCGACTGGGGCGAGGACTCGCCCTGGATGCGCCTGTTCTACAACGCCCGGGCCTGGGTCGGCTGACCGCCGTCCGGGTTCACCGGCGCAGCGCCGGATACGTGAACAGGAAGAAGTGCAGCACGTTGAGGCCGAAGTGCGCGAGCATGCTCGCCTCGATGCGCTGCGTCCGGTGGTAGATCCAGCCGTAGCCGAGCCCCGCCGCCGCCGCCAGTCCCACATAGGTCGGGCCGCCCGGGGCGTGGGCCAGGCCGAAGAGCCCGGCCGCCAGGACGATCGCGAGCCACATGCCGCCCGGCACGTACGGCAGCGCGCGCTGCAGCTGGCCCTGCACAAAGCCCCGGAACGCGGCCTCCTCGGCCATGCACGTGAACAGCAGATTCACCCCGAGCCAGAGACCCGCCTCGGGCGGAAATTTCGGGTCGAACCGGACATAGCCGACCTGCATCGAGAGCGCCAGGATCGCGGCCAACGTCGCCAGCGCGGTGGGCCACATCACGCGAAACATCCGGCCCCAGTCAGCCGCGCGCGTGATCCGGTCCTGGGTCCAGCCGATCAGGAGGAGACCCGCGGCGGTCTTGTCGAAATTGAGGAAGAGCGTGAACGGAACGGCATCCGGGCTGAAGGCGACGGCGCGGAGCACACGGGGATTGTTGAACCCCGGCAGCCAGTGGATCATCAGCCCGAGCCCGAGCGCGGTGATGGCCGCGGCCGCGACGATCCGGACCCAGAACGGCAGGCTGGGCCGCGTGAACACGAAGAGCGCCAGCCCGAGCAGGACGAGCCAGCCGATCCCGGCCAGCTGGACGATGTCGGCCACGAACCCGGCGACGGCGGCCGCGCCAAGGAGCACCAGCCAGGCCCAGCGGCGCCATGGCGGCGAGGCCTGACCGCCCAGCCAGAGCGCCAAGACCGCCAGCGCCAGCAGCCCGTAGGTTGGAATCACCCCGGCATGCTGGGCCACCTCACGCGGCTAAGCCATGCTGTTTTTCGTCGTGGAGAAAGAGCGGTGCCCGCGTCACGGCGCCGGGACCTCCGGCATCGGCCGTCCGCCCTTTCAACGTCCAACCGTCAGCATTCAACCGCCTGCTCCGCCTCAAAGCCCGAGCAGGCGCTTCACTTCCTTCTCCAGCTTCGGGCCGCGCGCGTTGGTCGAGACCAACTTGCCCTCCCGGTCGAGCAGGAACATCGCGGGGATCGCCTGGATGCCGTACTTCTTGCCGTAGACATTCTGCCAGTAGAGCCCGTCGTAGTACTGCGGCCACGGCATCTGGTTCTCGACGGTGAACGCGAGCACCTCGTCGGCGGACTTCTGCCGCTTTGCGGGATGCGCCGGGTCGTGCGCCTGATCGAAGGAGATGCCCGCGATCTCAAAACCCTGGCCGTGGTATTTCTCGTACACGGCCTTCACGTTCGGCAGCTCCTGCAGGCAGGGACCGCACCAGGTGGCCCAGAAATCAATGAGCACCACCTTGCCGCGCCACTGGGCGAGATCGACCGTCCGGCCGCCGACCGCGGTGAAGCTCAGCTCCATGGGTTTTTCCATGAGTTCGGCCAGCTGCATCTTCGACTCGGCCATGGCCTTGATCTTCGGGTTCGTGCTGCCGGCGAACGACCGCCACTCCGCGGCGGCCTGCTTCAGGTCGGCCGACTCCACGAGGTAGAAATAGTCGCGCACCAGTCCCGGCGCATCGGCCGAGTCCGGGTGGTTCTTGAGGAACGCGTCGAGCTTGCCGCGCAGCGCCACGATGCTGCCGGGCTTCCCGGCGGTCAGGGCGTCGTCAAAGGCGGTGAACTCCTCCTCCAGCTGCATCTTGGCCTGCATGGCGGCCAGCGCGCCCGGACCCTCGGGCGTCGCCCGGATTGCCGCGAGCATCCGCGCGGCGTTCTTGTTGGTCGGGTCGAGCTTCAGCGACTTCTCGTAGTTTGCCAGCGCCTCCGCCCGGTTGCCCTCGCGCACGTAGGCCTCGGCCAGGCTGTCGTAGACATTGCCGGACTCCGGGAAGAGCTCGACGTTCCACCGCAGCACCGCCATCGCGTCGTCCAGCCGTCCCCGCTGGAGAAAACGGTACCCGAGCAGGTTCAGCTGGTCCTCGCTCACGTAGGCGTCGCCGAAGGACGCGGCCTTCAGTTCGGCAAACTGCTTCCGCGCCACCGAGAGCCCCTGGTGGTCGATCGCGTCGCGCAGGACGTCCGCCAGCGACCGGTCCTTCACGCCGACCACCTCCACGTCAAACCGGAGCGTCGAGTTGGCCGGGATCTTGCCGCGGGCCTGGTCGCCATACGCGAGCGACGGCGGAATCAGCAGCGTCGCCTCGTCGCCCACGTGCAGGAGCGTGAAGCCCTCCTCCCAGCCCTTGATGACCTGCTTGCGGCCCAGCGTGAACGCGAACGGCCGCGGACGGCCCTTCGACGTGTCGAACACGGTGCCGTCCGGCAGCGTGCCCGTGTACTGCGCGATCACCACCTGCCCCGGCTTGGGCTGCGCGCCGTTGCCGGCCTTGGTGATCCGGTACTGGAGGCCCGAGGCGGTCGTGACAAATTCCGGCTGGGTGTCCGCGGCCCGCGCCAGGGTCAGGGTCGCGAGGCCGATCGTGAGAAGGGAAAGGAAACGCATGCCCCACCCTAGGTGACCACCCCGCCGGCCGGCAATCCGCCAAACGGCTTAAACGGGAATGGCGGACCGGGTCGCTCAACTCTCCGTCAGGCCTCAGCCGTCGTCATCGTCACCATCATCGTCGCCGTCGGCGTGTGCGCGGAAAAACGCGGCGCGGACCGGCGCCGGCATCGGGCTGCGGGCGCCGCGGACGCTGCGCCAGACGATCTCGTTGAGGCGGATGTCGTCAGCCCGGTCGGGCGCGGAGAAGTCCATGTGCTGCGACTCGTCGGCGCCCCAGGCCAGCGGGAGATTCTTCGCGTCGAGGTCGACGCGCGCCGGCACCGCGGTGAACGGGGTCAGGTCGGCCTGGGTCGCGAACGACGCGAAGAGAGGCATCGCGGCCGCGTCGTACTGCGACATCGGCTGGAGCCCGAGGATCAGCTCCATGGTGCGCAGCAGGCTGGTGGTGGAATAGAGCGTCGAGTCGACGTGGTGCCACCGGGTCCAGGCGCTGATCACGAAGGCCGGCATCCGGTGCGCGTCCACGTGGTCCGCGCCGCTCTGGGCGTCGTCCTCGAGGACGAAGATCGCCGTCTCGCCCCAGAATTTCGAATGCGACACGGCCTCGACGATCCGGCCCAGCGCGAGATCGTTGTCCGCCACGAGGGCCGTCGGCGTGGGCTTGCCCACCGAGGATCCCATCGTGTGGTCATTGGGCAACTGCACCACCTGGAGCCGCGGCATGTCGCCCTCCGCCTCGAAGCGATGGAGCTCGCTGATGAAGCGCGCGGCGCGGTCAACGTCGTGGTAGAGCAGGTCCCACGTGCGGTAATGCGGGTCGATGTGCCCCCGCAGCACCGCCAGCGACGGCTCCGCCACCAGCGATCCCTCCTTCTCGCGGGGCGTGGTGCAGAATTCGCCGTAGCTCCGGTAGCTCACTCCCGCCTCGGCGGCGCGGTTCCAGAGGTAGCCGTTGGCCGGCGCCGCGACGGGATAGCGCCCCTCCGAGGGATAGTCGATCTTGCCGCCCACGCGATGGCCGTAGTTGAGGGGCCAGACCTTCTCCACAAAGTCCGTCGCCTGGCCGCCGAGCGACCACTCGTGGCCGTCCGCGCTCACCTCGCCGTCGGCATAGCAGTTGTCGAGCAGCACGAACTCCCGCGCCAGTGCGTGGGCGTTCGGCGTGACGTTCTCGCCGAACAGGCAGAGCCGCGGGTCGCCGTTGCCCTCGGGCAGGTCGCCAAGCACCTGGTCGTAGGTGCGGTTCTCCCGCACGATGTAAATCACGTAGCGGATCGGCGACCGGCCGCCGACCGCCGTCGGGATCGGGTTGCCGGCGGCGGGCGCGCCGCGGACCGAGGCCGCCGCATCGAGCGGGCAGCACGCGTACGCGGACCGGCTCCAGGCCCCGAGCTGCGCGGCCCGGTCCGCCTCCTTGGGCCAGCGGATCAGCGAGACCGTGCCCAGCAGCAGCCGGCCGATGTACTCGTCGACGCTCTTGGGCGCGTGGGTTTCCGGACCGTGTGGGTTCGCGAACGAGACGAGACCCTTGCCATTCGCCACCACCAGCGTCCGCCCATCGGCCGTCATCCGCACGCTCGTCGGGAACCAGCCCACCGGGATGTAGCCCAGCGACTGCGCACGGCCCGGCGCCCGGACATCAAAGACCGCAAGGTCGTTGTTGTTGGCGTTCGCCACAAAGAGAACCGTGCCGTCGGGCGTCAGCGCGAGGCTGTTGGGCATCGAACCCGGCGGCGCTCCCGGGTAGAGCGACGCGCTCAGGGTCTCGGTCACTTTGCCCGTGGCGGTGTCGATCACACTGACGGTGTTCAGATTCGCCTCGGCGACGTAGAGGCGCCCGTCGGCGCCCAACACCATCTCGTTCGGATGGGAGCCGACCTTCCATTGCGCGCGGGTCGCGCCGGTCGCGGCGTCGAGCACCAGCACCGCCGACTGCGCCCACAGGCTGACATAGACCCGCCCGTGCGCCTCGTCCGCGACGCAGGTGTAGGGATAGGACGCATCGGGCCTATCCGAGGGCCGCTGGCGTGCCTCGTCGTGCTTGGTGGCGGTGGAAACGACCGCCTCCGCTAGGGCGCGCGCCCAGAGGATCCGGCCATCGACGCCGAGCTTCACGACCCGCTGGCCCCAGCACTCCGCGACATAGAGCGCGGAGCCGTCCCGCGAAACTGCCAGGCCGGCCGGCACCCCCTCGTCCGCCTCGGGGCCGACCCGCAGGTCGCGCGGCTCCGACAGGTAGCCGTCGGCGAACGAGAAGACGTGGATCACCTCGTTGGCCGCGCCGCTGACATAGAGCCGCTTGCCGTCGGGCGACCAGGCCAGCCCGTAGAACGCCTGGGCAACGGCGACCTGGGACACCACCGTCTCGCGGCGCAGGTCGAGGATGCGCACCTCGTGCGGGCCGTCGCCGCAATGCAGCACCGCGACAAACCTACCGTCCGGGTGCAGCGCGAGGTTGGACGGGAGGTCGCCCATCTTGATCTGCGTCCCGACCGGGCGGAGCGACCACTGGTTCGGGAGCTGCACGGAACCGTCCGGCTGCACTCCCGGCAGAAGGACGGAGGTCCGGGTCGCGCCCGCCGCGAGGCTGCCGAGCAGCAGGAGATTCATCGCCACCGCCCGAAGAAAAAACGTCGCCATGACTCCAGCCTATCGTTCCTGCCGGACCGCGGAAAGCCCGAACCGTGATGGACAACTTTCACCCCATCTCGCTGCCGCTCCGACCGGAAGCGGCTGGACGCTAAATCTCGTCCGGACGCAGGACCAGCTCACGCGCCCGCTCGCAGCGTTTCCGGGACAAATCCACTCCGACTGCGTCGAGACCGGCCGCGTTGGCCGCAGCCAGCACAGTGCCAACGCCGCAAAAGGGATCCAGCACGGTCCGCGCACCGAGGTGATCGCGGACAAACCGCACCGCGTGTCCCGCCGCGCGCACACCCATCGCCCGGACCCAGGGCGCGGGACCGGGATCGGTGATCACGTCGGGGATCGGCAGGTCATTCGGGCAGCTCGCAGCGCGCGAGACGGCGATCAGGTGGGTGTAGCCCGGCCGGCCCGGCGTGAGCCGCCCCGGCGGGCCGCGGCAAATGATCTTGTGAAACAGGACCCGCGCCCCGGCGTCCTCCGCCGCCCGCAGGACCAGCGCACCCTTGTCGACCCAGGCCCCGTCGCGCTTGATGTCCGACTGGAAGAAGACCGTCCCGCTCGTCGGCGGGACCGCGTCGATGACCCGGCTCACCGCGCCAAGGAACCACGTGCGCCACGTCGCCAGCGGCAACGAGACCTCCGACACATCCGGCAGTGAGGTCACGGCCGCGGTCCCGGCGAGCACGCCGCACCCGGCCAGCCACGTCAGGGCGTCGGCGCAATGCACCTCCCGGCGCGGCGAGGCGGGACCGGCGTCCATGCGGCTCCTAGTTCGGGCGCGTGGCGGAATCCCACGCCTGGATCGGCGGCATCCCACCGCAGTCCACGCAGGGGGCGACCGCCTGGTGCGCGCCGCATTTCGGGCAGAACGAGCCGCCCTCGAACAGATCGAAGGGATGCCCGCAGCCCTGGCAGCGCCAGAACGGGCCGATCGGCGGCGACGTGTGGCATTCCGGACAGGAGAAGCCCGCGCGGCGCGGGAGTTTCTCCAGCCGGCGGAACATGCGGGCCTCCTGGAAGCCCTGCCAGCACTGCATGAGGAGGAACAGGGCCAAGACCCCGTACCACATCTGCGCCTCCACCAGGGCGAAGACGGCGAAGCCGATGCCGCCGACGAAGCCCACGAGCGACGCGAAAGTGAGACTGCGGCCCTTGCCCACCACAAACCACAGGAGCGACCACAGGATCTTGCCGCCGTCGAGCGGGTAGATCGGCAGCAGGTTGAAGCCGAGCAGGAAGATATTCAGCACGCTGACGATCCAGAGGAAGACCTCCAGGTCGGGATGCGCCGCGGTCAAGCCGGTGCGGCTGCACACGATCCCGATGATCAGCATGACCGGCACCAAGACCACGTTCACGAGCGGGCCGGCCGCAATGCTCCAGAGCGTCGCGCCCGGACGCGACGGCGGACTGACGTAGGCCACGCCGCCGAGCGGCCACAGCACGATCTGCCGGGCTTCGCCGCCGACGCTGCGGCAGGCCAGCGAGTGGCCGAACTCGTGCATCAGCACGATGAGGAAGAGCGCGCCGTACTCGAGCACGGCCCAGACCGGGTTCGCGTACCGCGGGATGCGCTCCGAGATCGAGTAGATGGCGAGCACGAACCACGTCCAGTGCAGGTGCACGTCGATGCCCCAGAGGCGAAAGAGCCGGAACGAGCCCTGGCGGGTGGGAGTCATATGCCCGGAACACTCGGGCCTCCCGGGCAAAGGGCAATCCGGCAATGGCGCCCGCCCCGGCGCGTTACTTCGCCTTGGCCGGCAACGCGGAGGTGACGATGCTCTTCAGCGCCTCCGCCGTGAAGGGCTTGTCGAGCAGGAAGTCCGCCCCGAGTCCGCCCGCGAGGTCGAGACGCCAGCGGCCGTGGCCCGTCATCGCGATCACCGGCAGACGCGGGTGCAGTTCACGGAGGACCCGCACCACCTGCAGTCCGCTGTGCGGCATGTGAAGATCCACGATCACCACATCGCTCGGCTCGGCCCGGAACGCGGCCAGCCCGTCATTGCCGTCCAGCGCCGTCGTCACCGCATGCCCAATCTCGCGCAGCACCTGCGCGCAAAGGTCGCAGAAGGCCGGCTCGTCATCGATCACAAGGATGCGCGCCATGGACGGGGGGATGGTTCCCTCCGAGCGTGCAGGATTATTCCCGGCCATGAACCCCGCCGACTACCGGAATTCCGGTAGGGCGCCCGCCCATCAGCGCACGACCGCCACGAGCCGCGAGCGGCTCGGCACGCCAAACTTGCGCAGGCACGATGAAACCTGGTGCTTGATCGTCGGCTCAGCCCGGCCGAGCAGGCTCGAAATCTCCTTGTTGCTGAGGCCTTCCTTCAGGAGGGCCAGCACGCGTCGCTCGGCCTGGGTGAGAGGCAGGTGCGGACCCCGCGGCATGGCCTCGCCCGGGCCGCGCGCCACCGCCGGCCAGCCAAACGTGCGCGCCAGCGCGGCCTCATCCATCGGATTGGTGGAGGTGATCATGGGGAGACCTTTTTTCCGGCCTTCCGCCGGGTCACGCCCACCAGGGCCAGGCAAGCCAACGATCCGACCAGCACGCCGTCCATCGCCCCGGCGCCGGTCTCCTTCGGCCCAGCGCTGGCGGACACGCCGCTCGTTCCGCTACTGACGGATCCGCCGGTTGCGCTCGATCCGCTGTTGCCCCCCGCTGGTGGCGAACTGGCCGCGGCCTGCAAGGACAGCGTCGTGACGACGCCGGCGGGAGTCACCTTGCGGATCGCCGAGTTTCCCGAGTCAGCGACATAGAGGTTGCCGGCGCTGTCGATCGTCAGGGACTTCGGCTGGCTGAACTGGGCCCCCAGTCCGGTGCCATCCTGAAAGCCCGCGATGGTCGGCAGGCCGGCGAAGGTGGTGACCACGCCGGACGGGGTGACCCGCCGGATGGCGTTGTTGCCGGTGTCGGCGACGTAGAGGTTGCCGGCGCTGTCGATCGCCAATCCCGCCGGCTGGTTGAACAGCGCCGCGCCGCCTGTGCCGTCGTCAGCGCCGCTCACGCCCGCCAAGCCGGCGAGGGTCGTCACCTCGCCCGCCGGCGTGATCCGGCGGATGGTGTTGTTCGCGCGGTCGGCGACGAAGACATTGCCCGCCGCGTCCACCGCCACCGCCGACGGCGAGTTGAAGCGGGCCAGCCCGCCCGTGCCGTCCGCGGTGCCCGGCTGGCCACCGACGCCCGCGAGCGTCGTCACGGCGCCGGCCGGACTGACCCGCCGGATCGTGTGGTTGCTGGCGTCGGCCACGTAGAGGTTTCCCGCCGAATCAAGCGCGAGTCCTTGGGGCGAGCTGAAGCAGGCCTGGCTGCCGGAGCCGTCGATGTTGCCGCGCGCCGAGGCCGAACCCACCCAGGTCGTCACGGCGTTGTCAGTCCCCACCCGGCGGATCGTGGCATTGGCGCTGTCGGCGACATAGATCACGCCGCCGCTGGTCACGGCAACTCCCGCCGGCTGGTTGAACAGCGCCCCGGTGCCCGCACCGTCGGCCGAGCCCGCGCTGCCGGTTGCGCCCGCAAGCGTGCTGACCTCACCGGCCAGCGTCACGCGCTGGATGAGATTGCTGGTGGAATCGGCGAGGATGAGGAAGCCGCCCGACGACAGGGTGATCGCCGCGGGATTCGGCAGCAGCGGGGTGGTCACCGTCAGCTGGGCGGCGTTGCTCGTGGCGGTTCCCCCCGCGGTCGTGGCCACGTAGCGATAGAGGTAGCCGTTCATGCCCTGGCTCGCGCCGGTGACGGCCAGGGTCGAGGACGTCGAACCGCGGTAGGTCCCGTTGTCGGTCAAGTTGCTCCAACTCGAGCCACCGTCGGTCGACACCTGCCACTGGTAGGTGGCGCCGGCGATGGACTGGGCGGCAAACGCGGCCCCGTGGCCAGTCGCCACCGACTGCGCCGCGAGGCTGACACTGATGGCCGGAGCATTGGCGGCCGGCGCATTGACGGTGAGGATCGCCCCGGCGGACGTGGCGCTCCCGGCGGAGTTGCTGACGAGGACGGCGTAGGTGCCCGCATCGGCGGCGGCCGTCGCCGCGATCACCAACGTGGAACTGGTGGCGCCAGCCACGGCCACGCCGTCCTTCAGCCACTGGTAGGTCGGCGTCGGATTCCCGGTGGCGCCCACCGCGAACGTGACGCTCGCCCCGGTGGTCACGGTCTGGCTCGCCGGCTGGGTCGTGATCGTCGGCGACGCCATCGCCGCCTGCACAGACAGGGCGGCGGAGTTCGACGTGGCCGAGCCCGCACTGTTCGTGACCACCACGCGGTAGTTGCCCGCGTCGGAGGCCTGCAGGTTCGAGAGAGTCAGCGTCGCACCCGTGGCGCCCGTGATCGCGGCGCCGTTGAACTGCCACTGGTACGTGGGCGCGGGGTTGCCCGCAGCGCTGACGCTGAACGTGACCGAGCCCCCGATGGTCCCGCCCTGGCTGGCGGGCTGGGTCGTGATGGTGGGCGCCGTGTTCGGCGGCGGCGCGGCTTGGACGGTGAGCGTCGCGGCGGACGACGTGACGCTGCCGGCCGCGTTCGACGCCACCACGGTGTACGCGCCGGCGTCCGCGTTCTGCACGTTGCTAAGCGAGAGCGTGGCGTTGGTCGCGCCCGTGAGATTCACCCCGTCCTTCCGCCACTGATAGGTCGGCGCCGGCGTGCCGCTGGCGGCTGTCGTGAAGCTGACCGCACCGCCCACGGTGGCAGTCTGGCTAATGGGCTGCGTCGTGATGGTCGGCGCCACGGTCGCGGGCTGGACATTGAGGGTCGCCGCGGCGGACGACGCCGAACCGGCGACATTGGTCGCCACCAGCACATAGCTGCCGGCGTCGCTCAGCTGCACGCCGCCGAGGGTGAGACTGGCGCTGGTGGCGCCCGCGAGATTCGCGCCGTTCTTCTGCCACTGGTAGGTCGGGGTCGGGGTGCCACTGGCCGCGCCGGTAAAGGTCACGGTGGCGCCCGCCGTGACACTCTGACTTACCGGCTGGGTGGTGATGGTCGGGGCCACGTTGGCTGGCGCGGACTGGACCGTCAGGATCGCGCCGCTCGAGGTGGCCGAGCCGGCGCTGTTCGTCGCCACCGCCACGTAGGTGCCCGCATCCGCCGCCTGCACATTCGACAAGGAGAGCGTGGCGCTCGTGGCCCCGGCCACGTTGGCGCCGTTCTTCTGCCACTGGTAGGTGGGCGCGGGCGAACCGCTGGCCGCGACCGTGAACGTGACGTTGGCGCCGGCGTTGACCGTCTGGCTCGACGGCTGGGTCGTGATCGCGGGGGCGGTGGCAGAGACGCCGCCGCTGATGCTGAAGATGACGGTGATCTTGGCGGTGTTGCCGGTGGCATTGGTACCGTCCCACGCCGAGATCGTGCAGGTGGTCGAGCCCGCGGCCGTCGGCGTGCCCGAGATCGTCATCTTGTAGGGGGCAGTCACATTCACCGGGTTGCCGCCCACCACGCTGAGCCCGGCCGGCAGCGGCGTCGTGCTCTTCACGTTCCACGACTTCGGATTGCCGGGTGCGCCGCTGACGGAGAAACCCACGGACATCGCGGTGCCGGAAGTGCCCGTCACGGTGAAAGTGGAGTTGGCGGCGCCGCTGGCCGGCGTGGCCGGGGTGACATTGAACACCGTGGCACCGGCGACCGAATTGTAGGCCCCCATCGCGGCCGCGGCGACGCCGGACCGCAGGAGGGTGGTCGACTGGTTTGCGACGAACAGCTCGACCTGGGCGATCGCGCGGACGACCGGGGCCGGGGTGCGCTGGAGCAGCGTGACCAGGATGCCGGTGGGCACGTGCAGCCAGTGGAAACGCAGGGAGATAGCCGTGAGGTTCATGACGAGATCGGGGGGAAACTCGGAATGGTTCGAAGGAAGCCGGGTGGAGGACTAGTTGCAGCCGCAGCCGCTGCCGCCGACGCCGCGTCCACCCGTCGAGGCCTCCCGCGAGAAATAGATGTGCTCGAACATCGTGTTGTGGAGCGGGTCGCGGCCCGGGTTCATGGTGTAGTCGGCGAGCGTCGCGCGCTCCCAGGGCTGGACGGTAGCGCAGCCACCGAGCCCCAGGCCAAGGCCGGCCAGGGCTAGCAGCAGCAGACGGCGGATCGGGCTCATGATTTCTCCTCCAGCAGCCGCACGATCTCCTCCCGCAGCGCGCGCAGCGTGGCCTCGCCGTGGTAGCCGCTGTGGATCGAGCGCACCACGCCGCGGCGGTCGACCAGATACGAGGTGGGCATCGCCGGCACGCGGACCTGCGCGATCAGGCGCTGGGTGCCGTCGCGCACCGTGGGGAACGGCGGGCGGAACCGCGCCAGGAACTCGTCGTAGGGCGCGGCCGTCTTGTCGATGCTGACGGCCAGGAGGACAAACCCGCGCGGCGCCAGCTCGCGCTGCAATTCGCCGTAGGCCGGAAACGACGCCTTGCACGGCGCGCACCACGTGGCCCAGAAGTCGACCAGGACGACCTGCCCGGCGCAGGCCGGGAGCCGGCCCTCGATCCCGTATGCAGCCAGATCCGGGAACGGCTGGCCGACCTTGAGCTGCGCCGACGCGCACAGGGGAAGGACGAGCCCGAGGGCCAGTCCGCGGAGGAGGTTAGTGAGGTACGACATAATTGAAAAAGCCGCGGGTCTGGTAGCGGGCGTCGACCGTGACGATGCAGCCCTCCGCCCCCACCGTGTTCTGGATGAAGGCGATGCCTTCGGCCGGCGGCAGGATGAAGGCGCTCGTGGAGAGCACGCCGGCCTGCACGCAGCTGGGCGCGATGACCGTGACCTGCCGCGCGCCATGCGCGACGGGCCGCCCGGTGCGCGGATCGAGGATATGACCGTAACGGACGCCGTTGAGCGTGAAGCCGCGGCGGTAATCGCCGGAGGACGCCACGCCCCGGTCCAGGATGGCCAGGCTGCCCCAGCAGGCCTCGCCCGGCTCGAACGGATCCTCGAGCCCGATGTGCCAGGCGGGCTTGCCCGGGGCCGCGCCCACCGCGCGCAGGTCATGACCAAAGTCGACCAAGGCGCTCCTGATCCCAAAGCGCCGCGCCAGCTCGGCCACCATGTCGACCGCGTATTCCTTGCCCCACCCTCCCAGGTCGATGGCCATGCCCGGCACCGGCAAATAGACCCGGCCCGGCGTGCGCTGCACCTTGGACCATCCCACCAGCTGCCGCGCCGCCTCGATCTCGGCGGCCGACGGGACCCGCGGGTTCGCGGACCGGTAGTCCCAGAGCCGCATCAGCGGCAGCGCGGTGGCGTCGAGCAGCCCGGCGCTCAGGCGATGGACCGCGGCGCAGATGTCGAGTAGGCGGTCCGCCTCCTCATCCACTTCCACCCACCGCCGCCCGGCCGACGCGTTGATTTGACTGACCAGGCTGTCCGGCCGGAAGCGCGAGTACTTCGCCTCGAACGACTCGACCCACGCCACGGCCGCCTCCTCGAACCGAAGTCCCGCCATCTCGTCCGTCGTCGCGTACTGGAGCATGCACTCCGTGCCGAGCGCGGGCCAGCGCCGCAGGCGAATGCGGGGCAGGCTGGCGCGCCGAAAAGGGGTGGCGGTGGCGGACATGGCTCAGAAGGTGAACTTGGCCCCCAGCGTGATCGTGTTCGCCCGGCAGAACGCGTCCTGTGGCGTGACGTGGTCCAGCCCGCGCGCGACGTATCGGTTGTACGCGGCGTCCAGCGCGAGCCAGGGCCGCACGGTCCAGATGACCTTCAGGCCGGCATCGACGCTCTGCATATAGGAGAGGCGGTAGTCCGACGAATAAAACGGCGCCTGCCCGGTGCCCGTCTCACCCAAGAGCGGCTCGTAGGTCGTCACCACCCCGGCGCGGTCGAGGTCGAAGTAGTAGAAATCCGCCGCCGACTGCCGGTAGTACCGCAGCGAGGGCTGGAGCACCACGTGTTCGCCGAGCTTCTGGAGCCAGAGCAGCGAGACCGTGTGGCTGTTGATGCCGAACGTGTCGTGGTAGTAGCGGTACGAGGCGTCGAGCGCGGCGTGCAGGCGCTCGAAGTTGTGATTCAGGCCGGCAAATAGGCTGACCTTGTCCTTCCGCCGCGGCCGGTTCTCCGGCACCGTGTAGTAGAAGCCCGGATCAAGGTCGAGGCGCGTGGTCGACACGATCTTGTACGGGTCGCTCATGAACCCGCGCGACAGGCCGACCGAAACGTTTGCGGTGACCGACGTGTTGGGGTCCAGCAGCTGGATCACGCCCAAGAGAAAATCGTCGCCCGTCTTCGGCCGCTTGATGGTCCACCCGAGCTTCTCCTCGTTGATGCGGTCGTCCGTGCGACCGTATCCGACCAGCAGGCTGGTGTTCTTCTCGTTGAAGTCGGTGACCGTGTTGAGGGACCAGCCATTGGAGACGTAGTCGCTCTCGCGGCTGTTGGCGAAGCCGACGGTCACGTTGACGCGCGGGAACTGGTGCGCGACCGTCACGTCCCACGCCTTCCGCCGATCATGCATGTGCGCCGTCGGCACCGGATCGCCGGAGGCGGCGGGCTTCTCGCCGGTCGGCGTCGCGCCCGCGATCGCGTCGATGAGGCCCATGGCGCTCACGTGCGTGCTGGTCGAAAGGTCCGACTCCAGCTGGGCGTACTGGGAGTCGACCCGCACGCGCCCATCGGCCTCCTGCCAGGACTGATTCTTGAGCGCCAGGCTGGTCTCGGCGCGGGCGGCACGCGGGCCGCAGAGGGAGAGGAGCGAGGCAAACAGGAGACCGCGGCGGGAGGCGAAAATCGCGCTTGTCGAGGGGCATCGCATAAAAATCGGGGGCGGAGAATTACGTAGCGACCCGGCGACTCAAGCCCCGTTCGCGCACTTTTGGTCAAAACGGTTTCAAAATCGCGCGGCGGGCTCCGGTAGTCTGTTTCTGGGTACGCGGCCTGCGAAAAATCTGTGAAGCCGCGACCCGGGACCGGCCGCAATCGCCGCTGGACCCGGCCCGGGCCGCCTGCGACGCTGACGCCATGCGCGTCACGCCCATCAACAGCGCCGAGGCCGTCTTCGAGCCGTTCTTCGACGAACGCCTGAACGAGCTCGAGCACTGGACCGTCGACGCGCCCGGCGCCGCGGGCCTGCGGCTCACGCCGAGCTGGGCGTTCACCATCTACCAGTGGGAGCGGCCCGCGCCCGACGGCCTGGTGCTGCGGATGCGGCGGAGCTACGAGCGGCTCGACTGCGGCGCGTACGACCGGCTGCTCGTGACGATCAACGCGCCGGAGGACAGCCGGATCACGCTGCACGCCGAAACCGACCGCGGCCCGCGCTCCCGTGCCGGCGAGCCCACGGGGCCGCTCCGGCGGGAGGAGTGGCTGGACCTCGCGGGCGCCACCCGGATCCACTCCCTGACGGTGGAGGTGCGCCAGCCGCGGCCCGCCGCCGGGTCGGGCTGGCTGCTCTGGTTCGGGCTCCAGCACACCGGGCGACTGCCGGCGCATTTGGCCCAGTGGACCGGCTACGACGAGCGGTGGGAGAAGTACCTCCAGCCCCCGGAATTCACGCCGTCGTTCGAGCCCACCTACGGGCTGCTGATCGACCGGGAGGAGCTCGCGGCGGTGCGGCAGGATTTTCAGGCCGACCGGGCGATGACCCGCGAGCTGCGGGCGGGGGCCGAGACCGCGCGGCAGGTGCGGCCCGAGAGCCTGATCGGCGAGCACATGCCCTTCTGGAGCGCAAACGTGCTCCGGCGCGAGCGCGACCAGAACAAGCTGCTGTCCCTGCACGGGCCGATCCTGGCGCAGGCCGGTGTGCTGTGGCGCGACGGCGCGCTGTGCCGGCTCGCGGCACGCTTCGCGATGAGCATCGTCCACTGCGGGCACTGGGAGGACGTCTTCTATGCCAACTGTCCGGGCAGCACCTGGGAACAACGCGGCTTCGTCCAGGCGATCGCGACCTGGGACTGCGCGCTGATCCTGGACCTGTGCGGCGAGTGGTTCACGCCGCTCGGCCGGGACCTCATCCTGCGGCGGATCGCGACGGAGGCGCACGGCCGGATGTGCCAGGCCTCGTGGTGGTGGGAGTACATGTACCAGGGCAACCAGCTCGCGTGGATCACCCCCGCGCGCCTGTACGGCCTGCTGCTGCTTGAGCGGCACATGCCGTGGCAGCACCTGCCCTACCCCAAGCCGCCGACCTCCCGGGTCGAGCCCCACACCGAGGCCGCCTGGGAAAACCTCCAGGACAACCTCGCCAAGGCCCTGCTGCCGGACGGCGGCTACCTCGAGGGCGTCTCGTATTTCACCTACACCGCGCGGCAGGCGTTCCTCGCCGCGCAGCTCTACGGCCGCGGCCGGGGACGCGACCCGCGCGCGCTGGTCGCCCCGGCGCTGCTGCGCACGGACCGGCTGGCGGAGATGCTGCTCTCCACGGACCGCGACCAGGACATGATCCTCACGGGCGACGCGGTGTTCCCGGTGAGCGAGGGCCTCGCGTTCCTCGCCTGGCTGATGCCGCAGTCGCACTGGGTCACCCTCTACCGCAAGTCCACGCGCCGGGCCGGCGCCGCGCCCCTGCTCCTCCCGCTCCGGCTCGACCGCGAGATCCCGACGGAGGGGCCGCCCTTGCGTCCGTTCTGCGAGATGCCCGACACCGGCCTGATGTGCTCCGTGCGCGAGCACGCGGGCGAGCGGGTGAAGCTGCTCGTGATGGGCAACCGCGCGAACGGCGACCACCAGCATGAGGACAAGGGCAGCTTCGTCCTCGAGTTCGCGGGCGACAGCCTCGCGCTCGACTTCGGCGTGCTCGACTACGCCAACCCGGTCACGGACCTCCTCAAGCAGGCCCAGCGGCACTGCATGCTGACACCCTGGGACGAGTCCGAGCGGCCTCACCCGCGCAACCCGATCCCGGCCGACATCCGTCCGGTCGGCTCCGGCGACGCCACCCGCTTCCACGCCAGCATGGACCTCGTCGCCGGCTGGGAGGGACAGTTCGCGCGCTGGACGCGCACGTGGGAGTCGCCCCACCCCACGCGGCTGGTGATTACCGACGACTGGGCGGTGGTCCGCGGCCGGGGCGTGATCTTCCACTGGACCACGCGCTTGCCGATCCGGCGCGAGGGCGACACGATCGTGATCGAGGGTACGAAGGCCCGGGCCACGATCGCGATCCCCACCGGGGTCGAGGTGGCGATCGAGGAACTTCCGCTGCAGGACCCGCGGCGCGCGAGCCAGGAGACGGTTTACCACGGGGCGAGCAACCGCCGGCAGGACACGATCCGACCCGGCGAGGGCAGCCTGTTCGGCTGGGCGCACGCCCCAACCCAGCCGCGGTTCACCTTCCGGCAGGCCGGGACATCCGGCACGCTCCGCGTCGAGGTGACGCTGGCGCTGAAGTGACCTGTCAGCGCCGGCGGCGGCGCACCGCGAGCCCGAGGACGCCGAGGCCGGCGGCGAGCAGCGCGTAAGTGGAGGGCTCCGGCACCGCCTGGAAGTCCATCGTGATGGAGGTCGCGAGGTAGTTCACGGAGAAGGTGTACGGCTGCGAGGCGTAGGTGGCCGTGATCAGGTCGCCGGAATTGGGCAGGCCGGCAAACGTGCCGCTGAACCCGTAGCTGCCGCCGCTGATGTTGAGCAGCGTGTAGGTCGAGCCCGGGGTCGGCGCGCTGAGCAGCTGCAGGCTGAGCGTGAGCAGGCCGGCGCCAATATCCACCGTGGCCGTGGGATTCGTGAACGTGATCTTGTCGGCGGTGGCGCCGCTGACCTCCATGACGAGCGAAGCCGGCGCGGAGACCAGGAAAGTGCTGGATTGGAACGTCAGGGTTCCGATCGAGTTGCCCGGGGCGAGCGTGCCGCCGGCGAGGTTCAGGTTGCCGTTGATCGTGCCGGAACCCTTGATGGTGCCGGTGCTGCCATTGGTGAGGAAGGTGCTGGCCAGCAGCGTGCCGCTCTGGACGTTGATGGTGCCCTGGTTGGTCAGCGGCGACTGCAGCACCACGTTGCCGCCATTGACGACCACGGAGCCGGCCGAGGTGTTGGCGAAGGTGTAACCGCCCGAGTTGTACCCGAGGTAGAGATAGCCGCTGTTGGACGTGATCGTGCCGGAATTGGTGAAGGTGCGGGCGTAGAGACTCGCGCTGCCGCTGTTCTGGGTGATCGTGCCCTGATTGGTGATGGCGGTACCCACGCTCGAATCACTGTAGACGTTCGTCGCGCCGGAGATGGACGTCGTCGGGTCGATGGTCAGGGTATTGTTCGCCCCGGTCACATAGATCGACGAGCCGCTGCCCAGCGAGACCGTCTTGCCGATGAGCGAGCCGACCTGCTGCCAGTAAATCGTGTTGTTGGAGCCCAGGTTCGCGTTCGCGCCGGTGAAGGTGGTGCCGTTGAGCCAGGTGAGGTAGGCGCTGCTGCCGGAAAAGGCGAAGTCGCCGTTGATCGTCACGCCATTGAGCGTGCCCGAGCTGTTGAACGCCACCGCGCTGGCCGTGATCGCGCCGCCGTTGATCGTGACGCCGTAGATCTCCAGCAGGCCGCCCGTGATCGAGGAAAGGGTGCTGGCGGTGTTGTCCAGGGTGCCCGTGAGCAGGGCCCGTCCACCCGAGGAAAGCTGGATGTTGCCGAGGTCGGCGGTGGTGTAGCTGCCGCCGAAGCGGAGCTGGCCGGAATTCTGCGCGAACAGCGTCCCGGTGTTGGCGAAGTTCCCGTTGAGGTAGACGATCGTGCCGCTGCCGTCGGCCGTCACGCTGCCGGTGTTGTACGAATTGTAGCCCGCCGACGGGTAACCCAGGTACAACGAGCCGCTCGTCGCGGTGATCGAGCCGGAGTTCGTGAAGGTCGGCGCGTAGATCGAGGCCGAACTGCCCGAGAAATTGATCGTGCCCTGGTTGGTGAAGCTGATGCCGGTGCTGCCATCCGTATAGAAATTCGTGGAGCCCGTGACCACGGTCGTGGGATCGAGCGTCAGCGCGTTGTTCGCGCCGGTCAGGTAAAACGACGAGCCGCTGCCCATCGTGATGGTCTTGCCGGTCAGCGTCCCCACCTGCTGCCAGTAAAGGTAGGCGTTGTTGGCCAGGCTCGCATTGGCCCCGGTAAAAAACGTCCCGCTTTGGAAGCGCACGCTCGAATTGGCGAGGGACAAGGACAAGTCGCCGGCCACCGTCACACCCGTCAGGTAACCACCGCTGGTCGTGAACGTGAGCGCGGAAGGGTCCAGGCTGCCGCCGACGATGGTGCCGCCCAGGAGCTCGAAAGTCCCGCCTGAGGGAGCCACGATCGTACCGACCGTGTTGTCGACCGTGCCGTTCAGCAGCGCCCGGCCGCCGGTCGACAGTACGACCGAGCCGAGGTTGCCGGCGGTGGTGCTGCCGTCGAAGCGGAGGATGCCGTTGTTCTGGGCGGTCAGCGTGCCGTTGTTGTCGAAGTTGCCGCGCACGTAAACCGTGGTGCCGGAGCCGTCGGCGATGACGCTGCCCGTATTGACCGAATTGTAGCCGGCCGACGGATAGCCCAGATAGAGCGTCCCGGCCAGGGCGGTGATGGTGCCGGAATTCGTGAACAGGCTGGCGTAGATCGAGCCATTGCCGAGGTTGTGGGTCAGCGTGCCCTGGTTGGTGAAGGAGTAGTTCGAGCTGCCATCGGTATAGAAGTTCAGCGCCCCGGTGGCCGTCGTCGCGGAGTCCAGCGTCAGCGAATTGTTCGCGCCCACCAGGTAGAATCCACCGTTCGACCCGATGGTGATCACCTTGCTGGCCAGGGTGGCCACCTGGTTCCAGTAAATGAACGCCGAGTTGGCGATCAGCGCGTTGGCGCCGGTGAAATTGGTCCCGCCCTGGAAATAGACGTACGCACTGTTCGGTGAGAGATTGAGATCGCCGGTCACGGTCACCCCATTCAGATAGCCGCCACTGGTGGTAAACCCGAGTGCGGTTGGCGCCACCGTGCCACCCAAGATCGTGCCGGAGTACAACTCGAACACGCCGCCGCTCACCGACGGCAGCGTCGACGACGCATTGTTGACCGTGCCGTTCAGCAACGCCCGGCCGCCGGTCGCGACGGTCACGCCGACGAGGTTCGAGGAGCTCGTCGTACCGTCAAAGCGGAGCACGCCCGAGTTCTGCGCCGTCATGCTGCCCGTGTTGTTCACGCTGCCCCGCACGTAGATCGTCGTGCCCGACCCGTCGGCCACCAGGCTGCCGGAGTTGGTACCGTTATAGCTCGCGGACGGATAACCGAAATAGAGCGTGCCCGAGGTCGCCGTGATCGTGCCGGCATTCGTGAAGGTGCTCGCGTAGATCGAGGCGGTGCCGCCCGCGTGGGTGAGATTGCCCTGATTGGTGAAAGACGTGTTCGCACTGCCGTCCGAGTAGAAATTCAGGTAGCCCGTGGCTGTCGTCGCGGAGTCCAGCGTCAGCGAGCTGTTCGAGCCGACGAAGTAGACGCCGCCGCCGGATCCGATCGCGAGCGACTTCCCCGTCAGCGTCCCGGCCTGGTTCCAATAGATGAAGGCCGAGTTGGCGATCAGCGCGTTGGCGCCGGTGAACGTCGTGCCGCCGCTGAAATACACATAGGACCCGGAGGTCGACATGTCCAAGTCGCCCGTGATGGTGACGCCGCTCAGCGTGCCGCCATTTGGCGTGATCTTCAGGGCGGCCGGCGCCACCGTGCCGCCGGAGATCGTGCCGCCGTAGAGCTCGAACGCGCCGCCGCTCACGGTCGGCAGCGTCGAGGACACATTGTTGACCGTGCCGGTCAGCAGGGCCCGGCCGCTGGTCGCGACGGTGACGCCGCCGAGATTCGAGGAACTGGTCGCGCCGTCGAAGCGCAGCACGCCCGAATTCTGCGCCGTCATGGTGCCGGTGTTGTTGATGCTGCCCCGCACGTAAACCGTCGTGCCCGATCCGTCGGCCACCAGGCTGCCGGAGTTCGTGCCGCTGTAGCTCGCGGACGGATAGCCGAAGTAGAGCGTGCCCGAGGTCGCGGTGATCGTGCCAGCGTTCGTGATGTTGCTGGCGTAGATCGAGGCGGTGCCGCCGGTGTGCGTGAGGTTGCCCTGGTTGGTGAACGAAGTGTTCACGCTGCCATCCGAGTAGAAGTTCAGGTAGCCCGTGGCCGTCGTCGCGGAGTCCAGCGTCAGCGAGCTGTTCGCGCCCGAGAGGTAGAATCCGGAGCCCGAGGCGAAAGTGAGGGCCTTGCCGGCCAGAGTGCCCGACTGCTGCCAGTAGACGAAGGCCGAGGTGCCGAAGGTTCCGGTGGTGCCGGTGAAGTTGGTCCCGCCCTGGAAATAGACGTACGCGCTGGTCGGCGAGAGGTCGAGGTTGCCCGTCAGGCTGACGCCGTTGAGGTAACCGCCGTTGGACGTGAACAGCAGGCTCGACGGCGACACGGTGCCGCCCGAGATCGTGCCGTTGACCAGCTCGAACCTCCCGCCCGTGGGTGTCGGCAGGGTCGACGACGCGTTGTTGATCGTGCCGGTGAGCAGCGCGCGCCCGCTCGTCGCCAGCTGCACGTTACCAAGATTTGCCGACGTGTTCGTGCCGTCGAAGCGGACCACTGCGAAATTCTGGGCGGTGATGGTGCCCGTGTTGTTGAAATTCCCGCGGATGTAGACGGTCGTGCCGGAGCCGTCGGCCGTGATCGTTCCCGTGTTGAACGAATTGTAGCCGCCCGAGGGCGAGCCGATAAAGAGCGTGCCGGCGTTGGCTGTGATTGCGCCCGAGTTATTGAGGGACGCGGCATACAGGTAACCCGTGCCCGACGTGTGGGTGAGGGTGCCTTGGTTGGTGATCACCACGCCGGCGCTGCCGTCGCTGTAGAAATTTAGGCTGCCGGTCGCGGTCGTCGCCGAGTCCAGCGTCAGGGCGTTGTTCACGCCCGTCACATAGATGCCGGACGAGCTGCCGCCAAAGGTCAGGGTCTTGCCCGCCAGCGTGCCGACCTGCTGCCAGTACAGCCACGAGTTCGAGCCGATGAGGTTCGCATTCGCGCCCGAGAAGGTCGTGCCGCCCAGGAAAGTTGCCGTGACACCCGTGTTGATCTGGATGTCGCCGGTAATGCTCTGGCCGTTGTAGCTGCCGGAGAGGATCGTCTGACTGCGCAAGCCGGGAAGCGCGCCAACGAGAAGGACCGCGGCCAACGCAGCCAAGCGCTGCATCCGGCGGACTGTGACGGTGGGGTTCATGCCGGAATCGGAGTGCGGCGGAATAAGACAGTTTTGGTGAAATCAGGAAAGCCTGAAAACGCCGATTATCTGCAACAAGGGAGCCAACCCATTCTCGTCCGGCTGGTTCCGCCGAGCGATCAGCTGCACCGAAACGGCGATTTTCTCCCTCCGAAAACGAGATTCGGAGGTTCACCAAACCGGCTCCAAACCAACGTCGCCTCCGAGGAGGAACGGCGGGCAGCGCTGGAAAAAGGCTTTGCCTGTACGGTATCCGTCCGTTTCTTCGGCGCGTGTCCCCCGCCCCATCGGCTGTGCCCCCGTCCTCGTCCACTCCGTCGCGACGCTGGCGCACGGGGTTGGTGGTGGCCGGCATCGCTTGGGCCCTGCTCGTGACCGGGACTTTCTTGTTCCGTCATGAGTCACCGAGCAAGCCGCCGCCGAACCGCCCGATCGAGGCGCCGCTGGAGCCCGACTTCGTAACGTCGGACAGCTGCCGCTCGTGCCATCCTGGGAATTACGCGAGCTGGCACGCGTCGTTCCATCGCACGATGACGCAGGTGGCGCGGCCGGAGAATTTCGCGACCGACCTGAACGGCGTGGAACTCAACGACGGCACCACCGCCTACCGCGTCGAGCGCGGCGAGAAGGCCTACTTCGTGCGGTCGAAGCCGATCGACGCGCCGGCCTCCGCCTACGGCAAGCCGCACGAGATCGTGCTGCTCACGGGGTCGCACCACCTGCAGATCTTCTGGACCGAGACCGGTGATGCGCGCGAGGGGCGCACCCTGGGGCAGTTCCCGTTCGCGTACATGATCGCCGAGAAGAAATTCACGCCGATGGTGCAGACCTTCCTGGTGCCGCCGGGTCACGCCGCGGTCTACTCGAAGGGCGACTGGAACAACGGCTGCATCAACTGTCACGTGACGCAGGGCCGCGGCCGCTTCGTGGCCGGCAGCAAGTTCGACTCCCAAGCCGTCGAGTTCGGCATCTCGTGCGAGGCCTGCCACAGCGGCGGGCGCGAGCACGTCGAGCGCAACCGGAATCCCCTGCGCCGATTCAGCCTGCACCTGTCCGGCAAGCCCGACCCGACGATCGCCAACCCGAGCCGCATGGACGGACCCGCGGCGGCGCTCGTCTGCGGCCAGTGCCACAGCATCTGGGCGTTCGACAACGCCGCGGCCAACGTCACCTGGGACAAGTCGGGTGGAAAATACCGTCCGGGCGCGAAGCAGCTCGACCTGCGCTGGGTGGTCCAGCCGAACGGCACCGATCATCCCGAGGCGCGCAAGGAGCTCTTCCAGCTCGACAAGTACTATGTCGGCGACCGGTTCTGGCCCGACGGCATGGTGCGGGTGACCGGCCGCGAGTACAACGGCACCGAGGCGTCGCCCTGCTTCAAGGGCGGGAAGTTCTCGTGCATCTCGTGCCACGAGCTGCACCCGACGGACACGTCACCCGCCGCGCTGGAGGAATGGCGCACCACGCGGCAGATGGCGCCCAGGATGGAGTCGAACGAGGCGTGCTACCAGTGCCACGCGGACAAGCGCGCCAAGCTCGCCGTCCACACGCACCACGCGCCGGAGTCGTCGGGCAGCAGCTGCTACAACTGTCACATGCCGCACACCACGTACGGCCTGCTGCGCTCGATCCGGAGCCACCAGATCTCGTCGCCGAGCGTCAAGACCACGCTCGAGACCGGCCGGCCGAACGCCTGCAATCTCTGCCACCTGGACCAGACGCTCGCCTGGACCGCGGGCAAGCTGAACGAGTGGTACAACCAGCCGGTGCCCCGCCTCGCGCCCGACGACCTGGAGCTCTCGGCCGGCGTGCAGCTGCTGCTGAAGGGCGACGCCGGCCAGCGGATGCTGATCGCGTGGAGCATGGGCTGGGCGCCGGCGCAGAAGGCGTCGGGCAACGAGTGGTTCTATCCCTTCCTGATCTTCGAGCTGAACGATCCCTATGCCGCGGTGCGCTTCGGCGCGTGGAAGGCACTGCAGACGCTGCCGGGCTTCGCGAACTACGAGTTCGATTACCGGATGGACGACGCGCACCAGAAGGAGGCGCTCACCCTCGCCTACCAGTACTGGTGGCAGAATGTCCGCAAGCCGTCGGGCCGCTTCCAGACGCCGGTCGTGCTCGAGCCGAGCGGGATTTTCCGGCAGGATATTTTCGACCGGCTCCTCGACCAGCGCAGCAACCGCAAGATGTTCCTCGCCGAATAACCCCCCTATCCCATGAACACGTCCGACCGACATCTCCGCCTCGGCTGGTGGTCCCTGTTTGCCTTCCTCGCCCTCGGGCTCGTGCTGGAAACCCTGCACGGCTTCAAGCTCAGCTGGTACCTGAATGTCGACGTCGAGATGCGGCGCCTGATGTTCACGCTGGCCCACGCCCACGGCGCGCTGTTCGGACTCGTCAACATCGCCGCCGGCCTGACCCTGCGCGCGAAAAACTTTGAGCTCCCGCGCGACGCCTCGCTCGCCCTGGTCTGGGGCTCGCTGCTGCTGCCCATCGGTTTCCTGCTCGGCGGCCTGGTCATCCACGACGGCGACCCGGGTCTCGGCGTACTCCTCGTGCCGATCGGCGCCGTCCTCGCGCTCTACGGGGTCGGTCGTTTCGCGCAGGTGCTGAAGGCAGTCAAGTAGGGTACGGAGCGGCTGGGGTTCTTTCGGTTCTTTGGGGGAGAATAGCCAAACGCCAAACCGCCAAACGCCAAACAAGGTTTCGGCGCAGGTGAGGAGTATGGGGTAAGGGCTAGCGCCCGTCGGAACCTCATACGCCGCAGGGACCGCGCCGGTGATTCGGAATTTCTGATCCGAGGCAAACCAACGGTTGCCCGCGCTAGAATCTTGTTTGGCGTTTGGCAGGTTGGCGTTTGGTGTTTCCAAAAAAACACCGCTCCGCTTCGCCCTACTTGTTTCGCGGATGAAACTTCGCGTGCTGCTCGAGCAGGCGGCGTGACTCTACGGCCGTGTAGATCTGCGTGGTGGAGATGCTGGCGTGGCCGAGCATTTCCTGGATGGCGCGCAGGTCCGCACCGCCGCTGAGGAGATGGGTGGCGAACGAGTGCCGGAGACCGTGCGGCTTGACGCTCTTGGTGATGCCGGCGCGCTCGGCGTTCTTCTTCACGATCATCCACAGCGCCACGCGCGAGAGCGCCGTGCCGCGCGGGTTCAGGAACACCTGGCTGCCGGTCTTCTTCTTCACGAGCTGCGGCCGGCCCGACTGCAGGTAGGTCTGCATCGCGTCGGCGGCCTTGGTCCCGATCGGGACGACACGCTCCTTCGAGCCCTTGCCGAACACCCGGACAAATCCCTGCTCGAGGTTGACCTGCTGCAGCGAGAGCGCGGCGAGTTCCGAGACGCGGAGACCGCTCGAGTAGAACAGCTCGAGCAGGGCCCGGTCGCGCAGCGCCCGCGCGTCGCCGCCCGACGGTGCGGCCAGCAGGCGGCTCACCTCCTCAGGAGTGAGGGTGCCGGGAATGCGGCGCGGGAGCTTGGGGCTTGCGAGCAGGTCGGTGAACTCGTCGTCGCGGAGCTTCTCGCGCACGAGGAAGCGCGCCAGACCGCGGAGCGCGGTGAGCTTGCGCGCGAGGCTGGCGGGGGCGCAGACGCGACGGTTGAGCGAGTGAACCCACGCGGCGGCCTGGTCGCGCGTGACCCGCCGCCAGTCGGGCGCGCCGTGCGCGGCGAGGAACGCTGCGGCCTGGTCGAGATCGCTGCGGTACGCGGTCAGCGTGTTGCGCGCGAGCGAGCGCTCGAGCCCAAGGAACGCGAGGAAGCCCTCGATGTCCTGGGCGAACGCGGCCGGGGCCTGGCTGTGGTCAACCCGCATGGCGCTGAAGAACGGCGGGCGCCGCGCCTGAGGGCCGCGCTTAGTAGCGGCGACGCGGCGGCGGCGTGTAGTTGGAGTTCTGCTCCTTGACGCGGAACGTGATGCGGGCCTTCTCGAGATCGTAGGGGCTCATCTCCATCTTCACGGTGTCGCCCGCGGCGATCTTGATGAAGTTCTTCCGGAGCTTGCCCGAGATATGGGCCAGCACGACGTGGCCGTTCGCCAGCTGCACCTTGAACATCGTGCCCGGCAGCACGGTGACGACCTTGCCCTCCACTTCGATCGAATTGCTGTCAGCCATGGTGGGAGGTCCGGGACGAGGGTTGCATCATAGGTGGTGTGGCGAAATAAAAGTCCCTTGTAAGGCGGAAACGCCCCTCGTAAGCAAGGTTTTACCTCGGAGCCCCCGGGGATTCCCGCCCGATGGCCGACCCGAACCACGCCCTTCCGTGTCCCTTTGAAAAGCGCTTTCCGTCGCAGCTCCAGCGCGACGACACGTTTTTCATGAGCCTGGCCTACAACCAGGCGATCGACGCGTGGCGGCAGGACGAGGTGCCGATCGGGGCGGTGATCGAGCTCGACGGCGAGGTCATCGGCACTGCACACAACACTGTCGAGGGTGCCCACGACCCGACCGCCCACGCCGAGATCCTCGCGATCACCCAGGCCGCCGCGAAGCTGGGCAACTGGCGACTCGAGGGAGCCACGCTGTACGTCACGAAGGAACCCTGCCCGATGTGCGCCGGAGCAACCCTGATGTCCCGGCTCAAGCGAGTCTGCTACGCGGTCCCCGACCCGAAGATGGGCTGCCTCGGCGGCGCGACCAACCTGAACGACCTCTCCCGCATCAACCACCACCTCGACCTGACCGCCGGCGGCGTCCTGGAAGCCGAATGCCGCGAACTGCTGCAGGCGTTCTTCAAGCTGAAGAGGCAGGAGGAGCCTTAGCTCGATTGCGGATCGCGGATTGCGAATTGCAGATTCCAGAGCTTGCAGCCGCCGGACCGCTGGATTGCAGGAGCCCCTGGAGGGCAAATGCTACGGCCTGATCAGGCAGAAAAGAGCCGATCTGAGTGGCGCCCACCGAGCAACCAATCCGCAATTCGCGATCCGCAATCCGCAATGGAATCGTCCTCGGCAGTTGACGCTCCCGGACTCCGGTGCATCAATTTTCGCTGAACCTCGTTAACCCTCATCATTCCGAACATGGCCTATACTCTTCCCGCCCTGCCCTACGCCTTTGATGCCCTCGC
>CAYYGV010000027.1:0-36958 GCA_964471615.1 uncultured Opitutaceae bacterium | reverse complement strand
ACGCCAACGATCAGGAAGACGAGGTTGCTGGGATTCATGGGAGTTTCGTGACGGTGAGGGAGAAATTCTGGGCGCCCGTGACCTTGATCCGATCACCCCGGCCGAGGTGGCCGTCGAGCGAGAGCCCTTCATAGCGTTGACCCTCAATCTCGACCTGACCCGTGGGCTTGAGCGGCGTGAGGGCCACGCCCTCCTTGCCGGCGAGCACCGCAAGGTCCGAGGTCTTGGCCTGGCTCGTGCCGTGCACCTCGGCATGCAGGAAGAAGCGCTTGCCGAAGCGGGTCTTGGGGAGGATCCCGTACTCGATGTACAAGGCGACCGTCAGCAGGACGGCGCCAATCGCGAAGGCCAGCAGGCCGCCGGAGGTGCCGTAGTGGGAAAAGGCTGATGCCGTGGCGACGAGCATGGCGATCGTGCCCAAGGCGCTGAGGACGACACCGGGCATGAACAGGTCGAGGGCCAGCAGCACGATGCCAAGGACGAAGAGCAGGAGGATGGTGGTCATGGGGACCGGGGATTCAGACGGCGCGAACCTTTCAGCTTCACCGGACCGCCACAAGCGCGAAGCCGTTGTAAATCCCCAGGCCGTTTCCACCGGGCGAATTCCGCGCGGAAAGAATTTGCGCGCATCGCGCCGCCCAACTTACTCGCGGGCCATGGAGCGAATCCCGCACCTTGGACAAACCCTGACCCGCTGGCGGGTCGGCAATTCGACTTTCCTGGCCCTGCCCGAGGTGGGCGCGCGCCTGATGAACTGGAACATCACGCTCGGCGACGGCTCGGTGCGCGACGTGATCTACTGGCCCGAGACGAAGACCTACGAGGACTTCTACAAGGTCCGCGGCGGCAACCCGATCCTCTTTCCGTTCAACGCGCGCAGCTACGACCGCGGCGACATTCACTTCTGGCGCGACGCCAAGGGCACCCGTCGCCCGATGCCGATGCACGGCCTCGCCCGCCAAGGCACCTTCAAGCTCACGCGGCTCGATGCCGGCGGGTTCTCCGCGCAATTCGTGCCCGGCGAGGAGGCGAGGGCGTGCTACCCCTACGACTACGAGTTCACCGTCACGTACCGCTTCGAGCCCTTCGGCCTCGTCTGCGAGCTGAGCCTGAAGAACCTGGGCGAGGAGCCGCTGCCCTGGAGCGCGGGCCACCACTTCTATTTCACCGTGCCGTGGAGCGAGGGTTCCTCCCGGGGCGACTACCTGATCCGCATCCCTTCCGCCAAGCGCCTGCGGCAGGATTTCACCACCGGCCAGCTGATGCCCGGGCCGGAGCTGCAGACGGACGAGAACCTCGCGAACCCCGCGCTCATCGACACCATCCACACCACCCTCCGCTCCAATACGGTGGCCTTCGGCGAAAAGGGCCGGCCGGGCGACGTCGTCATCCGGCTCGGCAACGCCAAGGTCCCGCCCGCCGACGCGACCATCGTCACTTGGACGGGCGACGACGACGCGCCGTACTACTGCGTCGAGCCGTGGATGGGCCCGCCGAACTCCCCCGAACACAAGTTCGGCCTGCACCATGTCCGCCCGAGTGAGACCGAGGTCTTCGCCATCAGCATCGCGGTCAAGTAATCCCCATGCCCCAACGCCATCCTGTCGCGCCCGTCGGCTCGATCCCCGTCGGCGCCGGCCGGGCCTTCACGGTCGCCGGCCAGCACATCGCGCTCTTCAACGTCGCCGGCCAGATTCACGCCATGGACAACACCTGCCCGCATGCCGGCGCGCCGCTGGCCGACGGCCGGCTGTCCGGCTGCGTCGTCACCTGCCCGTGGCACGCGATCGATTTCGACGTCACCACCGGCTGCGTCCCCGGCCAAGCCGAGCGCGCGCTCGCCACTTACCCAGTGTACGTCAGCGGCGACCAGATCGAGATTGAGCTCTGAGCCGGCGGCCTTTCGCCAAGGGCACCCGGCAGCGGCGGGGCATTTGATCGGCCGCGCCAGCGGTCCACCTACTCGCCGGCAGTCAGCCCGGTACTACCGGATTTCCGGTAGACTTTGCTGCTGCTGGACTGCGGGGACTTTCGGCATGCTGGAACTAGCAGAATTCCGATCCTGAATTGTCATTCGATTCGCCGGCCGTATCGCTTCGCCATCGGTGGCCGGTGGTCAGCCCCCCGCCGTGTCGAAGTCAGCTCACACCCGCCAACCCTGCGATCCGCGGATCACGCCCGGAGGCGGGCCTCGGTTCGCCGCGGTTCTCATTATCCTGCTGTGCGCGGCGAACGCCCTCTTCG
The DNA here is from genome assembly GCA_964471615.1 of uncultured Opitutaceae bacterium. Taxonomy (GTDB): domain Bacteria; phylum Verrucomicrobiota; class Verrucomicrobiia; order Opitutales; family Opitutaceae; genus Opi-474. The sequence goes on along the minus strand of CAYYGV010000027.1, from coordinate 34,714 downwards.
GCGCCTCGGCCCATCGCCAGCGTCTCGACACCCTCGCCCCGACCGCCGTGGGCGGCTCGCCCAAGGCGGTGGGAACCGTGCTGCGCGAGTCCCTCACATCGGTGGAATCGAACGCCGAACAGAGGGCGACGATCTCGCTTCGGCTCCGCAATCTGGACGAGCTCAAGCAGCGGGTCGAACGGGGTGAGGTGCTCTCTCTCGAGGAGATGTCCGACCGCTATTTTCCCACGATTGAAACCTGGGAGCGCGTGGCCGCCTGGGCGCAGTCCCAGGGACTAAAGGTCCAGCCGCGGGATCACTCCCGGATGGCGGTGATGACAACGGCGTCGGTCCAAGTCGTGGCCCGGGCCCTCGATGCCAAGTTCGCCCGGGTGCGCGGCACCGATGGCCGGGAGTACACGAGTGCCGTCACGGCCCCTAGCCTGCCCAGCGATCTGACCAGCGAGATCACCGGCATTCTGAACCTCCAGCCCCACCTCCGCCTCCTCTCGAAAGCCAACCCGGTGGCGCTGGACGACGGCTACACGATTTCTCCCAAGGCCATCGCCGAGTTCCATAACGCCACCGGCATTGGCTACGACGGCACCGGCGAGACCATCGTGGTCCTGGGCTACGCCGTGGTCGATCCCCAGGATCTGGTCGCCTTTTGGCAGCGTTGTAACCTGCCGTGCACATTGTCGCAGTACTCGGTGGTTGCGCCGCCGAACTACGACTATCTGGGCGATGCCGCGGAGGAGACCATGGACATTGAGTGGGCCAGCGCCATGGCGCCGGGAGCCAAGATCGTCTTTGTCCGGTCGATGGATGGAAATCCGCTGGTGGGCTGGATTGCCGACCAGATCGCAGGCGGCAACCACAGCATCCATCAGGTGACGGCGAGCTTTGGGTTGAGCGAGGGCTATTTCACATCCTACGGGATGTTCGATTCCCTGATGGCGCCGCAGCTGGCCTTGGCGGCCTTGGGCGTCACCGTGTTCAACAGCTCGGGTGACGGCGGCTCAGCCGAGAGTATCACCTCCAACAGTTCGGTATATGATCCCGCAGCCCCGACTGTCCCGGATTTTCCGGCATGCAGCCCCTACGTTACGGGGGTGGGCGGTAGCGTCCTGGCCTTCTCCCGGATCGGCGACAATCAACCGGCCCTGCCGATCACCGAGGGAGGCTGGACTCTGCCCAACAACCGGCCGGCTCAGTTCGGCGATCTGGCCAGCGGCGGCGGGATCAGCCGTTTTCATCCTCGCCCTCTCTGGCAGACTGGGTCGGCGATGCCAGCCGGCCAATTTCGGTGCGTGCCGGACCTGGCCGCCCCGGCGTGGGTCAACTCGCGGATGCTGTTCGTATTTCAGGGCGGCGCATTCCAACCCGGCGGGACCAGCCTGAGCTCTCCCATTTGGTCGGGCTGGAGCGCCCTGATCAACCAGGCGCGGCGACAAGCGGGACTGCCTCCGCTCGGGCTCCTCGGGCCCAAAATCTACCCACTGATGGGCACTTCGGCATTCCACCCGATCACAACCGGAGCCAACACCAGCTCTGACGGCTTTTCTGCCACGGCTTCAAACGGAAGCTACCGGGTCGGCGCCAACTACAATCTGGTCACCGGGCTCGGCACTCCAGACATCGGCAACATGATCACGGCGCTGCTGGTACCCGACCAGGGAACGGCCCCGACGATCGCATCTCAGACCGGCGACATCTCGATTCCCGCGCGAGGCACCGCGACGTATTCGGTGGTCGCGAACGGGACGCCTCCCCTTCGCTACGAGTGGCATCTCATGAACAATGGTGAGGCCATGTCGGATGGCCTGCAGTCGGACGGCAGCTTGGTCATTGGGTCGTCGACCAACACTCTCACGATTTACAACGCCCAGAAGCCGGCCGATTCAAACTACGGGCCAGTCTATCATTGTCTCGTTTCCAACGGTTTTGGCGGGGCCTTCTCCGGACAAGCCGGCCCATTGTGGACCTATCTCCCCGTCGCTTCCACGCTAGTCATCTTGAGTGATTCGATCACCCCGACCGGATTCACCTTGATCACTTCGATTTCGACCGAGGTGACCGTTGGCCGTCTGGATGTCTCAACCTCTCCGTCCTTCACCACTTTTGTCGACGGATTCAAGTCACGGGAGGTTGAGCAGCCGATCGTTACCCTGTCCGGTCTCAGCCCCAACACCACTTACTACTGTCGTATCGCGTATCAAAACGCCGCCGGCTGGGCCGCGTACTCTCCCACTTTGTCGGTCACGACCAAGGCCATTGGGAGCAACAGCCGAAAGGTCGAGTTGGTGGCCGATCCCGAGGCGCAGATTGTCAGCCCAGGCGGCGCGGCGACTTTCTCGGTGCGAACGGTGTCCGATACGCCGTTGTCCTATCGCTGGTACATGATGAATGCGACGAGAACGGCGGGGCTGTCGCTCGACGAGGGGACGCAGAGCGACGGAAGCAGGGTCACGGGCATCAACTCGCCGACGCTCACCATCGCCAACATCCAGCCATCGCAGTTGGGAAACCAAGTGACCTGCGAAGTGACGGCTCCCAGCGCCGTCATCTATTCGAACTATGCGGCGATGGAGCAATCACGAGTCCCCACCCGCCCCAACATGTATCCCGCGTTAGGCATGGCCAGCGATGGATTCACCTTCAGCTGTGCGCCCGCACCCATCGTCGAGGGACGCCGCATAGACGTTTCGACCAGCCGGAGCTTTGACTCCTACGTCACTGGCTACCAGCACCGCGATATCGGAGCGGCCCGGCGGTGGACCATCAAGGGCCTGCAGCCAAGCACCTCCTACTTCTATCGCTGCTATGCTTACAATGATGCAGGGGAGAGCGAAGCTTCGAGTGTGATGATGGCGCGGACGACGGCGTCAGGAAGTGCCGAGTCCGCCCTCTCCCTCGTGCGCCAGCCATTGTCCCAGTCGATCGCGGACGGCGGCGCGTTGCATCTCTCCGTGCAAACGTCGGAGTCGGCCGGAGTGAGCTACCAGTGGCGTCGCGACGGGACGCTACTCTCCGGCCAGACTGGAAGCACCTTGGATGTGGCCAGCGTGACGACCGCCGACTCGGGGGCCGTGTTTGACGTGATCGTGAGCAACGACAGTACCTCATTCGCCAGCCGGCCCGCCTTCCTGACCGTCACGTCGCCCAAGACTGCACAGACGATCGAATTCGCGCCCATCGCCGACCGGGTTTACGGGAGTTCGGCCTTCATCGTCTCGGCCACCGCCTCTTCCGGCCTTGCTCCGAAGTTCTCCATCCAAAGCGGTCCAGCCACCCTCTCTGGGAACACTATCACCGTCACCGGCGTGGGCACCGTCGTCGTGCGGGCGGCGCAGGCCGGGGACGACACCTACAGCGCCGCGCCGTACGTCGATCGGTCCTTCAGCGTCATCAAGGCCACAGCCACGATCGTGCTTTCCAACCTCACCCAGACAGCCGACGGCCATCCCCGCGCTGTTACCGTCACCACGAACCCGACCGGTCTCGCCACGGTCGTCACCTATAACGGATCCACGACCGTGCCCAGCGTGGCCGGAACCTATGCGGTGGTCGCGACCGTCGATGATGCCCGATACCAAGGCTCGGCCACCGGCAGCCTGGTCATCTCAGCGCCTCCGGGCAGCGATGTCGCACCGACCATAGACACCCAGCCGGCCAGCCTGTTCGCAAGCGTTGGCGGAACCGCGGTCTTTTCGGTCATGGCTTCCGGCACCCCGGCGCCCACCTATCAGTGGCGGCGCAACGATTCGCCCCTGGCGGGCAAGACCGACAGCACGCTGGTCCTGAACAACGTAACCCAAGCCGATTCCGGCGCAGGCTTCGACGTGATCATCAGCAATCGAGCAGGCTCCGTGACGAGCAATCGTGCCACGCTGACCGTCACTTCGGCCGTTTTCAGCGATGGCGTCTATTTCGGCACGCTTGGCAGTGGCGGAGAATTTGCGCTCTACGTTGACCGGGCCGGTGCGGCCACCTTGGTCGGGTTTCTGCCGAATGGCCGGGGCAGCTTTGTCGTGAAGTTCACCGTCGGGCCGAACGGCGAGTTCAGCGTCTCGCTGCCCGTGGGCGCCAGCACCGTAGTTCAGCCCCTCTCGACCTCATCAGGAGAGGGCAAGGGTGCGGCGACTGCCCTCCAGCTCGCCGGCCACTTCGGCGGCGCCACCATCTCGGGCTCCATCGGATCCACCGGCGAAACGCTCTTCGGCACACTCGAGCCGGTCAGCGGCGCCACGGCCGGAGTCATGGGTTTGTTCGTGCTTCCCATGATCAATGCCAGCAGCGGCGAGGTGTACCTCGTCGTCGGCTCAACCGGCAAAGTAATGGGCGGCTACTCATCTACCGTCGGTGTCACCGCGGCGCGCGGGACGATCTCCGGCGCTGGTCCGTTCTCGGTTGTGCTTGGGGCCGGCTCGACCCTGGCCGGCGCCATCGACGGCAGCGCCCATTCCGTGAATGGCCAGCTGATCTCCAACGGCAGCGCCTCAGGCACTTTCGGCGGCGTCTCATCGACCACAACCCGCACCGACCGCCTCATCAATATTTCGACCCGCGGTCTCGTGGGCGACGGCGAGAAGGCCCTCATCGCGGGCTTTGTCATTGCGGGCGCCCAGTCGAAGAACGTGCTGGTGCGCGCGAGCGGTCCGGCCCTCGCCGCCTACGGCGTCAGCGGCACGATGGACGACCCGGTGCTCAAGTTGTACCGCGGGCAGGAAAATATCCTGGGCAACGACAACTGGACCGCATCGCCCGACGCGGCGCTGCTCGCCAGCACTGCGCTGCACCTGGGCGCGTTTGCCCAACCGGCCGGCAGCCGGGACGCCGCCCTGCTGACGTCACTCTCTCCCGGAACCTACAGCGCCCAAGTCACGCGGGCCGACGGCAGTTCGACCGGCGTCGCCCTCGTCGAGGTCTACGATGCCAGCAGCGCACCGGGTGCCGAGGCGCAGAAGGTCATCAATATCTCGACCCGCGGGGAAGTCGGCCACGGCGACCAAGTCTTGATCGCCGGGGTGGTGGTGTCGGGCAATGCCCCGAAAAAGGTACTCATCCGCGCCGTCGGACCGACCCTGGCCAGCTACGGCGTGGCCGGGGTCCTCCCCGACCCATTCCTCAAGCTCTACAGCGGCGATACCCTGATCACCACCAATGACGACTGGTCGACCGGCGGCACGCTGGTGGCCGACGCCGCCGCGCAGATTGGCGCCTTCCCGCTCCCAGCCGGCAGTAAGGACGCCGCCCTGCTGATCACCCTGGCCCCCGGCACGTACAGCGCCCAGGTTTCCGGAGTCGGCTCCGCCACGGGCATCGCCCTGATCGAAGTATACGAGGTGCCCTAGGTCCGCGCTTGGGAGCTGACCACCGGGAGTCCGCCGGCACAGTGCGCCGCGCCCGGTCGCGACCGGCCAGCCTGACCCAGGAGCGTCATCTCCACCGGTCCGGAGCGCCAGACCAGCCAGCCGCGAATTTCGAATTCCGGGATCCGAACTCCGGCTCAGTGCAGCGAGCCCTTCCAGCCTTCGCCGCACGGGCCGCCCGACGTCTGCGGCTCGACCTCGTACTCGGTGCCGTCCATGCGCGTGAGCGGATGGTAGAACCGCGAGATCTTGCGGACGTTGCCGGAGGCGTAGTGGCAGATGAACGATCGACGGAAGCGGGTCTTCGAGCGGTTCGGTCCGGAACCGTGGATGACGCTGCCGTTGAAGAAGAGCGTGTCGCCCGCCTTCATTGGCACGAGCTGGGCCTTCAGGCCCTCGGGCACCGGCACAAAATGGGAGGTGTAGCTCACCCGCGAGTCGGCCGTCGACGGACACACGATGTCGGCGTCGTTGGTCTTCGGCACCACGAGCATGGCGCCGTTCTCGGCGTCCGTGTCGTCGATCGCAGTCCAGGCCGCGATGCAGGTGCCGGGTTCGACCAGGAGATAGAACTGATCCTGGTGCAGGGCCTGGCCGCGCGCACCCGGCGGCTTGAAATAGAACATGCTCTGCGTCGCCACCGGATCCGCGCCAAAGAACGCGCGAAGGCGGCCCGCCACCTTCGGGTGCAGCATGTAGTGACGGGCCCGGGCGTTGAAGCGGTGGGGCATCATCACGCGCGGATACTGGAACAGCGGATCATTTGGGTCGTCCACGCCGTCGCGGGCCTGGCGCGGGTCGTAGTGTCCCGGGACGCCCTCGGCATGCATGCGGGCGAACACCTCGCGCACCTCTTCCACCTCGGCGGGCGAGAGAAGGCCCCGGGCGTGCACAAAGCCCTCGCGGGCAAACTGCGCGGCCTCGGCGGCAAGCTGCGAATCGGGAGCGGCTGGGGTCAGGTCGGCTACCATGCGAATAACCTAGCATCGGCCGGCCCGGTTGCCCATAACGTCCGCCACCAAAAACCTATAATATCCTACTGCCTGATCCATGCCCGCCCGCACCAACACACCCGCCCCGCCGCCCGGGACGCTGGTCACCGGCCACTTCGACAAGGGCCCGCGCTACCAGACATTTCGCGAACACGGCACCCGCGACTGGGTGCTGGTGCTCACGGCCGCGGGCCACGGTCGTTTCGGCTTCGCCGGCGGGGAACTGGTCACGGGGCCCGGCGACCTGATTCTGCTGCGCCCGGGGGCACTCCACGACTATGGGACCGCGGCGGGCCAGCGGCGCTGGGATCTCTGGTGGGCGCACTTCCTGCCCCGCCCCGGCTGGCTGCCGCTGCTCGACTGGCCGGAGGTCGCGCCGGGCCTGCAGCGGCTGACGCTCGGGCGGAATGAGACGGGTCGCCGGATTGCCCAGCGGTTTCGCGACGTGGTGCGCCTGAATGCCGGGCCGAGCCGGCAGCGCGAGGCGCTGGCCCTGAACGCACTTGAGGAAATCCTGCTATGGGGCGACGGGCTCAATCCCCGGCGCGAGACGGCGGGGCTCGACAGCCGGATCCGCCAGTCGCTCGAGTTCATCTGCGCGCACTTCGCCGAGCCGCTGAATGTCGCGCGCGTCGCCGCCGAGTGCGGGTTGTCGCCCTCGCGGTTCGCCCATCTCTTCCGGGCGCAGACCGGCGAGACGCCGCAGCGCTACCTGGAACTGCAGCGGCTGAACCGCGCCCGCGAACTGCTCGAGTTCACCCAGGAGCCGATCGCGACCATCGCTCGCGCCGTGGGCTTCGACAACCCGTTCTACTTCACGCTGCGGTTCAAGCGCCACGGCGGGGAAAGCCCCCGCGCCTTCCGCCGGCGGAGACGGGCGGGGTGACCGCGGGGTCCCACCGCGCATGGCCGCTTGATTTTTCGGCCACATTCCCCGCATTGTTGGACCACCTGCCGCCATGCTCACCTCGACCTCCATCCTTGCGATCCTGCCCGCGTTCGGCGGCGGCGAGCTGATGGTGGTGCTGGCGCTGGTCCTGATCCTGTTCGGCGGCGACCGCATGCCGCAGTTGGCCAAGGGCCTCGGCCGCGCGCTGCGCGATTTCAAGAAGGCCGCCGGCGAGGTGGAGCACGAATTCAAGCGCGCGCTCGACGAGGTGCCGGACCAGCCACCCGCGAAGCCCGGCGCCACCCCGCCCCCGCCACCCCCGGTTTCCCTCCCGTCGCCTGCCCCCGTCCAACGTGTTGAGCCGCCTGCGCCCCCGGGAACCACTCCCGCGCCGTGAAGTCCGCCCCGTCCGCCGCCGCTGCTCCGGTCTCGATCCCGATCACCGGCGAGCTGGACTTGCACACGTTTGATCCGCGGGACCTCGGCGAACTGATCCCAGCGTACCTCGGCGCCTGCGCCGAGCGTGGCATTCACGAGGTCCGGATCGTCCACGGCAAGGGCACGGGCCAACTGCGCGCCTCCGTCCATCATCTCCTCAGCCAGTCGCCCCTCGTGCGCTCGTTCCGCTCCGGCGACGAGCATTCCGGATCGTGGGGCGCGACCCTGGTCACCTTGCGCCGATGAAATCCCTCCTGCGTCTGCTCGGGTTCGCGATGCTCCCCCTGCTGGCCGGCCTGCTGGCTGGCTGCGCCACCGGTGCGGGCGACGGCGCGCCGCCACCGCTGATCCTGGTCTCGATGGATGGGTTCCGCTGGGACTATTGCGAGAAGTACCCGGCCGAGACGCCCAATCTCCGCCAGCTGCGCCAAGAGGGCTGCTCCGCGCGCGAGCTGATCCCGGTGTTTCCGTCGAACACCTTTCCCAACCACTACGCAATCGTCACCGGCCTCTACCCTGCGCACCACGGCATCATCAACAACGAGATGTTCGACCCGCGCACGCAGGTCTACTTCCACTACAACCGGCCCGCCTCGGTGCACGAGAGCGTGTGGTGGGAGGGCGAGCCGATCTGGGTGACCGCGATCAAGCAGGGGCATCCGAGCGCCTCCCACTTCTGGGTCGGATCCGAGGCGGAGATCGGCGGCTACCGGCCGACCTACTGGAAGCCCTACGACTCGAAGATGCCATTCGATCAGCGGCTGGAGGAGATCATCGGCTGGCTGCGGCAGCCGCCCGAGAAACGCCCGGTGATCGTCACGTTCTATATGGAGGAGACCAACTCCGCCGGCCACCGCTTCGGGCCCGACTCGCCCGAGATCGCGAACGCGGTGAAGCTGCTCGATTCACGGCTCGGCGCGATCCGCGCCCGCCTCAAGGCCGAGCAGATGACGGCCAACTTCGTCGTCGTCTCCGATCACGGCATGACGCCGATCAGCCTCTCACGCGTGATCATCCTAGACGACTATCTAGATCCGAGCACGGTGCAGACGGATTTCTTCGGGCCGGTCTGCGGCCTGCGGCCGCTGGAGGGCACGCCGGAGTCCATCGTCACGGCCCTGTCGGCCGTGCCGCACGTGAAGGCCTACCTGGCGAAGGATCTGCCGGCGCGCTATCACATGTCCGGCAACCCCCGCATCCCGCCGGTCTGGGTCGTGCCGGAGGAGGGCTGGGAAGTCGGCCCGCGGAAGTACTACCAATCGGTCCGCGGCAAGTTCAACCGCGGCGACCATGGTTTCGATCCGCAGTACCAATCGATGCACGGCATTCTCATGGCCGCCGGCCCGTCCTTCCGCTCCGGCGTGGTGATCGACGCGGTCGAGAACGTGAACATCTACAATCTCCTCTGCGCAGCCTTGCACCTGAAGCCCGCGACCAACGACGGCGACGATCGACTGGTGAAGGCATTTCTGAAGTAGGCGGCCACCGGGACGCGAAGCGTACAGAGCTGCGGTGCTCCGTGGCTCGGCGCTAGACGAACAGGAAAGTCACAGTCGCCACGCGAGCAGTCGTCGATTCCGATCTCCGCGTGCTTCGCGTTTTTCGGCGGCGGCGGCCCCCGCCGCATCCGCACCCATTCGCGGCCATACCATTCATCATGCGTGCGGACCGTCCCTCCAATCGGGCGGATTTCGGTGCAACTTTTCGGGGCGACCCGAGTTCTCATGGCAACAAATCCAACCACCATGTCAGCCGCCTCCGTCATGAAACTCATCTCCATTCTCTCCGCCGCCGCCCTCCTGGGCCTGGGCGCGTTCTTCTTCGATGTCTCCCTCGGTATCTTCGCCGCCACGGCGTCGATCCTCTTCCTCCTCAGCGTTATCCGCGACTACGCGCCGCGTCGTCCTTACTGGCAGCCGCGGTCCGAGAATCTGGTGCCGTTCCGTCGGTTCCCGCGTCAGGGCGCCATGCCGCTGGCCGCCTGAGGCCCCGTCGCGCGTCCGCGCCGCTGGTCTGGCCGCCGCGCCGTCCGTCACAGCGGGATTGTTTTCATCGCAGGGCGATCCATGATCGGCCCGCGATGAAAACCTACTCCCTCTACGGCTTCTACACGGCGCTCGCCAGCATGGTGCTGACGTTGGCGATCTACTTCCTCGGCTACCACTCGGATCCGGCGAAGTTCTCCACCGGTCAGATCATCGGCTCGGTGGGCGGTCTCGCGATCGGCATCACCTTCATCGTCCTCGGCACGAAGGCTCGCCGCACCGAGTGGCCGGTCGCCGAGGACTTCACCTACGGGAATGCGTTCGTCGCCGGCTTCATGACTATGTTCTGCGCCGGGGTCATCGGCATCTTCACGAACTACCTCTATTTCCAAGTCATCAACCCGGGCATCGCCGACGTGATCGTGCAGGCGCAGCTCGACAAGCTGGAAGCCAAGGGCCTGAGCGGCGCGCAGCTCGAGGGAGCCGAAAAAAGCATCCGCTTCTTCATGAAGCCCGGGATCACGGCCGCCGTCGGATTCATCAGCGCCCTGTTCTGGGGTGCCATCATCTCCCTGGTCACGTCCGCCTTCCTCAAGCGCCCGGCGGTCGAGGAAATCAAGGAAGAGACGGCCGCCTCCTGAGCCGCGTTTTCCCTCTGGAAATTAAAAAGGCGGGGTCGCAAGACCCCGCCTTTTTGCTGACACCAACACAACCGGACCGGACGGCGGGACGAACCGGCGCCCGGACAGCGTGAATTCTGCGGTCAGAACGCCGGCGACGGCGGCACCGCCGGAGCGGCGGGCGCGGGAGCCGCATGCGGCATGACAATCTTGGTCTTGGTGGGGCGCACCACCTTGACGTTGCCCTCGAAGTCGTCGTCGGTCTGGAAGCTGAATTCCTGCATCCCCTCGAGCTTGTCGAGGCGCTCGCGGACCTCGGGCGGCAGAGCCTTGCGCTCGTCCGGCGTGTTGATCGGGCCGGAGAAGATCTGCTCACCCTTCGCGTTCTTCGCGACCAGCGACTTCTGGCCGTCCTTGATGGTCACGTCGAGGGAGCCCTTTTCATCCGAGAACACCATGTTGCTGTTGCTGGTGCTGACGGTGGTCGTGTGCATGCCCGGGGCCGGATTTCCGTCCCGCTCGATACGCATGCGGTGCATCTGCTGCATCGCGCCGGGCGCGTGCTGGTCGATCAGCGCGAGCACCCGGTCCATGTCCTCACGGCCCGCACCCGGGACGCCGTCCTGCCCGAAGGGCATCGCGTGGAAGTTGAACATCATGTTGTCGCCCTGACCGTCGCCCAGCAGGGCCAGCTTCGGCACCTCGTGCTTGCCCAGCTTCACCTTGGTGGTGTTCTCCTTGCCGCCGCGGATGTAGGTGACGGTGATCTCGTCGCCTTCCTTGTGATTGCGGATGAGCACGGCGAGCTGGCGAGTCTCGATCAGGAGCTGATCGTCGAGCTTCACCAAAACGTCGTTCGCCTTCAGCACGCCGTTGGCCGGGCTTTCCGGCACGACCGCGCGGACGATGAGGCCGGTGCCCTTCGCAAGATTCAGCTGGTCGGCCAGCGTCGGATCCGTCGGGCGGGTCTCGACGCCGAGGAACGTGACCGTCTCCATCTCGCGCGGGCCGTGCATGCGCACGGCCACGTGCGGACCGTCTTGGTCGGCGTTCACGATGACGCGCATTTCCTTCTTGGAGGTCTTCGTTTCCGGCGTCGGATCACCCGCGTGCGCGAGCGGCAGCAGGACCGCCAGGCCGGCCGCGGGAATGAGATAACGGAGGTTCGATTTCATGGATGGTGCTTTCTTGGTTTTGATCGGAGGGTTTGGGTTACTGGAAACTGACGGGAATCACGCGCTCGACCGTCCGCGGCACGCTCCAGCGCAGGGACGCCTGGGTGCGGGGGTTCTTCCACGTGATGGTGTCGACGTACGACGAGCGGTAGCGACGGGCAGCCGTGCCGTCGGCGAGCGTGATCATGCCCTCGTCCTGCACATCATAGAGGAGGTTCTCGGCCGACACCGGCTTGTAGGCGAAGGACTTTGTGGCGGGCCGATTGGCGGCCTGGGCCAGCGATGCCGGCGACGCGGGTGTGGTCGACGGAGCCACACCGACCCGGTTCTGCAGGTAGGCCAGCCCGACGAGGGCCGCGGCCAGCGGCAACGCGAGCCACGACAACCACGCCTGTCGACGGGACGAAAGCTCACGCTCAATTCGGGCGCGGGCCAAAGCCGACGGCGCCAAGGGGCGCAGGCGCTTCAGTTCGGCTTCGAGTTCCTGGAGTTCGTTATCCATGGCAATCAGCAGCGGTCAGGGCCTCGCGGAGAGCGGCGAGCGCGTAGCGGTAGCGCGAAGCCGCGGTGTTGGGTGAAATGCCAAGCTGCCCGGCAATCTGCTCGAACGTGAGCTCGCCCCAAATCTTGAGGGTAAGGACTTCGCGCTGCTCCGACGGCAGGCGGCGGAGCGCGGCCTCGATGGCTTGGCGACGATCATCGCCTTCCAGCGGGGTCTCGAACATGGGCTCGGTGCTTTCCAGCCCGCCGTCTGACAACTCCTCACGCGCGCCGCGGCGGGAGTTGCGTCGGGCAAGGTCGAGCGCGGCGCGCTTGACCGAGGTAAAGAGCAGCGCCTGCGGTTCACCGCCAAGCTGACGCTGATGTCGCCAGAAACGAACGAAGGCATCCTGGACGACGTCCTCGGCGTCCGCCAAAGACCGGCACCACTGGCGCGCAGCCAGCAGCAACCTTGGGCCGTAGCGTTCGAACCAAGCTTTCCAGGATTCATCATCAGGGCGGTCCTCCATGCGTTCGTTCGGGGGATCTTTCCTGAGTAGCGTCATCGCCGTGGGGTTTTGTCTATTTGCTCCGGAAAAAGTTTCGGAGCGATGCTGGATTGCGCTCGCCCATCCTGGTGCAGGCGGCGGAACCTGAAACCGGCCGATCTGCCCAACCGGTACAAAAAAAAGACCCGGATCGCTCCGGGTCTTGAACTTGGGTAGGTTATGCCAACGTCGCTTAGCGACCGATCAGGTTCTTCCAGCGGATGCGGTATTCCAGCGCAGCCATCGCCAGCAAGGCGGCGACCGCAGCACATCCGATCAGGGAGTCCGCGCTCACCGCGGTGTCAGCATGGGAAAGCAGGTAGGCGGCGGTGCCGGTAAGGCCAAGGGAGGTCGCCAAGGTGATGATTTCGAGCTTCATATGTTTTCTTTCGTTATGGTTGCCGGAGACTTCTCGGTCCCGACGTGCCAATCATACGACACTTCCTTCAATAGTTGAAATAATCGCTAACTATCTTAGTGATAGGTCTGCCCTATGGAACTGCACCAGCTCCGTTACTTCCTGGCCGTCGCAGACACCGCCAATTTCACCCGGGCGGCGGAGCGCTGTCACATCACCCAACCTTCTCTCAGCCAGCAAATTCTAAATCTGGAACGTGAGGTGGGCCACAAGCTCTTCCATCGGCTGGGCCGGAAAGCCGTCCTGACCGAAGCGGGAACCACGTTTGTCCAGCGGGCCCGCAAGGTTCTCATGGAGGTCGAGAACGCGACCAAGGAGCTCAAGGACCAGCCGAACCTCGACCGCAAGATCACCGTCGGAGCCATTCCGACCGTGGCCCCGTACCTGGTCGCTCCCTTGATCGCCAAGTGCCGCGAAACCCACCCGAATCTCGAGGTTCATCTCCGGGAGGACTTCCGCAGCGACCTCAGCCGGGCGGTGCTCGAGGGCGACCTCGATTTCGCCGTCGTCACACTCCCCATCAAGGACCACCGGCTTTCGGTCGAGCCCCTCATGGTCGAACCCCTGCTGCTCGTGGTGGGCAACGTCCATTCCCTCTCCCAGCGCCGCGAAATCACCACCAACGAACTCGCGAACGAGACCTGGGTCACCATGGGCGACTCGAGCACCCTCGCGGCCCAGATCCGGGCCTTCTGCGGCGACCACAACTTCGCGCCGAAGATCGGCTACCGCTGCGCCCAGGTCGCAACGCTCAAGATGCTCGTCGGAATGGGCGTCGGCATCTCCATCCTGCCCCAAGTTGTCCAGGAGGCCGAGGAGCGCCGGACCCTGACCTACCTGCGCCTGACCGACAGCTTTCCAACCCGCGAACTGGCCGTGATCCGACACTTGCAGCGTTACCAGAGCCGCGGTGCCGAGCAGTTCCTGACGTTGCTGCGCGATCACGCGCACGCACAGAGCAAGGCCCTGAACGACGAGAAATAGCGGCTTCAGCCCAGGCACCACTCGCAGCCTTGTAATTCAGTGAACGGCCACAGCCCACAGACGACTGTCTTCCGTCGACAGTGAGTTGCGCTCGAACGAAAAACCCTAAGCGTTTGCGCCTTCATGTCCTCGACTGGCCAGTATCATGAACTTCCTCCCGCACAGGAGCGTGCCACGCTGCTGACGCTAGCGGCAGTCCAGTTCACGCACATCCTGGATTTCATGATCATGATGCCGCTGGGTGCGCAACTGATGCGGGCTTTTCAGATCACGCCGGCTCAATTCACACAGCTGGTGGCCTGCTACGGGCTCGCTGCGGCGGTCAGCGGGTTCATCGGCGGATTCGTCATGGATCGGTTCGACCGGAAGAATGCATTGCTCACCCTTTACGCGGGCTTCGGGCTGGCGACGTTCGCCTGCGGACTCGCCCCGACCCATCATGCCCTGATGGTCGCGCGACTGGCGGCGGGAGCGTTTGGCGGGCTGGCGGGCTCGATGGTGACCGCGATGGTCGGGGATTTCATTCCGCCCCATCGGCGGGGTCGCGCCATGAGCTGGGTGGCGGCGGCCTTTCCCGTTGCTTCGGTGCTGGGAGTGCCGCTCAGCCTTGTGCTGGCGGGACACTTTGGCTGGCATGCGCCCTTCTTCCTGCTCGCCGGATGCGCCGCCGCCAACTTCGTGCTCGGCTCCCTCGTGCTGCCGCACCTCCGGACCGCCGTGGCGGACCACGAGCCCGCTCGGCAGATGCGGGAGATCCTCGCCCACCCGATTCACCGGCGCGCGTTCGCCCTCGGCACCATTGTCGTCATGGCCGGCGGAGTGCTCATCCCGTTCATCGCCCCCTCGTTCGTTGCGAACGTCGGCCTCAATGAAACCGTGCAGCTCCCGCTTTGCTATGCGGCCGGCGGCCTCGCGACAATGTTCACGCTGCCCCTGATCGGTTGGCTCAGCGACCGAACCGACCGCTACCATCTCCTGATCTATCTCTCGATCGGCGCCGTCGCCGTCGTGCTGGTCCTCGTTCGCATGGGCGCTTCCTCCGTCGTCTTTGCCTCGCTCATGATGGCCCTGTTCATGGTCTTCATGTCGGGACGGTTCACGCCGACGATGACCATGGTGACCAACGCGGTGGAAGCCCGCTATCGCGGCGGTTTCATGAGCGTCATCGCGGCGCTGCAGCAGGCGGCCAATGGCATCGCGAATGTCTTCGCCGGCCTGTTCGTCACCACCTCGGCCGCCGGGCACCTGGTTGGCCTGCCGCTGCTCGGCTGGGTCTCGGCCGCCTTCTTTGTGCTGACGGTCCTCTGCGCCGCCGAACTGCGCGCTGCGGCGCCCCACGTCTCACAGCCCGGGCACGCGCACCCTGCGGCTCCCGCCGAGGCAGCGGCCTGAGCCGGGAGGTTCGGACAGGATCGTTCGCTTCTCCACCCTCGACCTCGCCGCCGCATTGGGGACAATGCGCCCTGCGCACCATGGACACCGCAGTCTCCCAGCCCGCCCTCTCTGACGCCCCGCCGCGAGCGGGGCGCCGGCCGGAGCTGTTGGCTCCGGCGGGTGATTGGGAATGCGTCCACGCCGCCGTCGAAAATGGGGCCGACGCGATCTACTTCGGGCTCGAGCGTTTCAATGCGCGCATGCGCGCCAAGAATTTCACGCAGGCGGACCTGCCGGCCCTAATGGAGTTCCTTCACCGCCGGGGTGTGCGCGGGTACGTCACGTTCAACACCCTCATCTTCACGCCCGAACTCGCCGATGCCGCCGACTATGTCCGCACAATCGTCGCTGCCGGGGCCGACGCGGCCATCGTCCAGGATATCGGGGCCTGCCGCCTCATCCGCGGGATCTCGCCCGACTTTCCGATCCACTGCTCCACGCAGATGACGATCACCAGCGCGGCCGGCGTGGAGTTCGCCCGCCAGCTTGGGGCGCAGCTCGTGGTCTTGGCGCGGGAAAACTCGCTGGCCGACATCTCCAAGATCAATGCCACCCAGGCCGGGGCGCCGGTGTCCCTGCCGCTGGAGGTGTTCGTCCACGGCGCGCTGTGTGTCGCCTACTCGGGGCAGTGCCTGACGAGCGAGTCGCTCGGCGGACGCTCCGCGAATCGCGGCGAGTGCGCCCAAGCCTGCCGGCTGCCCTATGATCTCATTGCCGACGGCCAGCAGGTGCCGCTCGGCGACCGGCGTTACCTGTTGAGTCCGCAGGACCTTTCCGGCCTCGAAGTGCTGCCCGACCTTGTCCAGGCTGGCGTCGCCTCGCTCAAGATCGAGGGCCGTCTCAAGTCGCCCGAGTACGTCGCCTCAATCACCCGGGTCTACCGTCAGGCGCTCGATGCGGTCTGCGGAAAAATCGACAGCCGAACATCCAAGGTCGAGGGCCGCGGTCAGACCCTCAAGCCCGCCAGCGATCGTCAGCCTGCCTTTGACCGTCAATCGGCCCGGTACGAACTCGAAATGAGTTTCTCCCGCGGCCTCTACACGGGATGGTTCCGCGGCAACAACAACCAGGAGCTCGCGCACGCGCGCTTCGGCACGAAGCGCGGCGTATTTCTCGGCGAGGTGCTGCGGGTGGCCCACGAGAGCGTGACTCTGCGGCCGGTCGGGCCGCTCAAGCCGGGCGACGGCGTGGTGTTCGATGCCGGCAATCCGGAGGAACGTGAGGAAGGCGGCCGAATTTACCAAGCGACGGCCGGACGCGATGGCGAAATGACCCTGCGGTTTGGCCACGGCGACATCGACTGGCGCCGGGTGCGGGCCGGCCAGCTCGTGTGGAAGACGAACGACCCGGCGCTTGATCGCGAGGTGCGGGCCACTTTTGAGGGCGACAAAGTCCGGTACCAGCGCCCGATCACGATCGAGGTCCACGGTCGCGTCGGCACGCCGCTCACCGTGATCGCGAACGATGGCCAAGGTCACGTCGCCAAGGTGGAATCCTCCGTCCTACTCGCCCCGGCGGAAAAGCAGCCCCTCAGTCCCGAACGGCTTCGCGAGCAGTTGGGCCGATTGGGCGGAACCCCGTTCACGCTGGAGGCTGTGCGCTCCCAGCTCGAAGGCGAAGTGATCCTGCCGATCAGCGAGCTAAACCGGCTCCGTCGCGACCTGGTCGCCGCGCTAGACCAACTCCGTGCCGCGCCGAAGCGTTGGCACACGGTGGAGTATCAATTGCCGGATCTCCGGCATTCGGATTCCAGCAGACAGCCGGAGAAAACTATGGCGCCCGAACTCATCGCCGTGATCCGCCTTCCCGAGCAACTCGAGGCCGCGTGGTCGGCGGGCACCCGGACCGTCTACTGCGAGTTCGAGAATCCCAAACACTACCGCGACACCGTCGTCCGTTTCCGCGAGTTGCAGGGTGCCAGTGGAGCCGGCTCTTCCATCTGGGTCGCGGCACCCCGCGTGTTCAAGCCCGGCGAAGAGTGGATCCTCAAGCAGGTGCGGTCCTGCGAGGCGGACGGCTACCTGGTGCGGAACTACGACCTTCTGTCGTTTTTCTCCGGCGACCGAAAGCGCGGCGACTTCTCGCTCAATGTCGCGAATCCGCTCACGGCCGACTATTTCCTGCGGGAACACGGACTCGAGCGGGTAACGGCGAGCTACGACCTGAACATCATGCAGCTCGAGGCGCTGCTGCGGGCGGCGCCGGCCGGGTGGTTCGACCTGACGATCCATCAGCACATGCCGATGTTTCACATGGAGCACTGCGTGTTCTGCGCGTTCCTCTCGACCGGGAAGGACTACCACGACTGCGGCCGGCCGTGTGAGAAACACCGGGTCGCTCTCCGCGACCGCGTGGGGGCCGAGTTGCCGTTGCGCGCGGATGCCGGTTGCCGCAACACCGTCTTCAATAACCGTGCCCAGACCGGCGCGGAATACGTGGCCCGCCTGATGGAACTGGGCGCGCGACATTTCCGGGTTGAGTTTGTCAATGAAGACCCGGCCGAGGTGACCCGAACGCTCACGCAGTACCAGCGCTTGCTCCGCGGCGACATCACCGGCGGCGAGCTCTGGCGCGAACTCAAGCTCATCAATCAGCTCGGTGTCACTCGCGGCCAGATGGAGGCAGCACCACAGGTGATTCAGCGAAAGAAGTGAGTGCCGATCACCCGGTGGACAGTCGGGTGGCCCGCACAAACTAGGCGATCGGGGCGAGGACTCGCGTGAAGTCCGAATCCTCCACGAGCTGGGGATGCGGGGTATACGAGCCGATCTGCGGTACGATGACCTGGACGCCATGCCGTCTCGCTAGTTTGAACGCGGGAATCAGGTCGGTGTCATTCGAGGCAATGAGAATGCGGTCGACGTACCGATTCAGCGCGAGCGTGGCGACATCGATGCCCAGGCGCATGTCCACGCCCTTTTGCTCAAACCGCAGCTCGTAATCGCCCGCAGCTGGAGTCCGCGGACCGTTGGCCGCAAGGCTTCGCTCGTAAGCCTCAGTCAAGACCCAACCCCGGGCCCTCGCCTCACCACAACGCAAGGCCACGTAATCAAACTTGCCCAGATCAGACAGAAACCGATCCCGTGCATGTGCCGCCGGGCTTTGCGAGTAGTCTACCGTCTGCCGGGTCACCGGATGGGTCTGAGCTCCTTTGTACGGGCGCGAATCATAGTAGAAGATCCGCAGGAGCTCTTCGTCCGCGTTCCGCAGCGCCAACGCATTGCGGTAGATCACGTCGGCCAGCGGCCAGCGCACACCCAACGCTGATCCAACTGCCTTGGAAAAGAACCCTCCATCTATCAGCAGAGCGATTTTCATGCGAAAATGGAAAACCCACTACCTTTCGGTAGTGGGCGGTTTTTGCCCGCCTACGGGCGTTGCGGTATTAGAGTCTTCGAACCCGACAATGAACTTCCGGTTGGGGGTGTCAAACCGGTGGCCGACCAGCTCCGCGCCGGGTCTTGAGAAAGGAAGCGATTTCATCCGTGTGACGTCACCCATAATTGACGTTCCGAACCGCCTTTCTCACTAAGTCGCTCACCAAAATACCCCAAAGCGGGTATGACTGACCTCCGTGGTTGCCCTCCAATCCTGTCGAGATCAACGGCCACCCGGAACGCCCCGCTCACGAGCGCCTCACACATGTGCGCCCGCAGGCGCGCTGGTCAGCCTGCCATCCCGCGCTAGGCGCGGCGGGCGGCGGCCTTCTCGAGGGCGGCGACGTCGATCTTGATCATCGTCATCATCGCCTCCATCACGCGCTTCGCCTTGGCCCGGTTGCGGTCCTTGAGCAATTGCTCGAGCCGGACCGGCACGATCTGCCACGCCAATCCCCAGCGATCCTGGATCCAGGCGCAGGCCATTTCCTTGCCGCCGTTACGTTTGATCTTGGCCCAGATCCGGTCGACCTCGGCTTGGTCCTTGCAGTGGATCTGAAACGAAACCGCCGGGTTGAACTTGAACTCCGGCCCGCCGTTCAGGGCGAGGAACTCCATTTTCCCGAGGGTGAATTCCACCGTCAGGACGTCGCCCGCCTTTGAATGCGGGGTGTCGGTCGGCGTCCGAAAGATCCGCGTGATGCGTGAACCGGGCACCAGCGAGACATAGAACCGGGCGGCTTTTTCCGCGTCGCCGTCGAACCAAAGGCAGGGGGTGAGCTTTTGCATGGGGTGCGGGCAAGCTGGCTAGTTCACCGGCATCCGCAAGCGCGACCGCGCTGCGGCCGTCACGCCACCGTCGCCCCGGCCTCGATCAGCAACTCGCGCAGGATCGACCGGTGACAGCGCGACGGGTCCTCACAGTAGCATCCCACCGCAAAATTCGTTGTCCGCGACATCGCCGCCAACAGCGCCAGGTCGTGCCTCGCCACCGGCGCCGCCATCTCGGCCCGGTATTTCCGGGCAAACGTGGCCCAATCCGACGGTGTCTTGGCTGCCATCCCCAGTTTCACGGTGCCGTCACTTGGCGCCAGATTCGGAAACCAAACGTCGTACCAGTCCTGCGAGGAAAACTCGGACTTCGGCACACCCCGAGGCGGCCGCCGCACCGTGCCAATCCGCAATCCCTCTCCCTCACCGCGCGGCGTCCCCAGCCGGATGATTCTCACGCTCATGCGCCCATGTTGGCCCAGCCCGCGCCCGATGTCCAACGCCCGGGACCCCCTCCGAGGCTGCACGTCCTGGTCGGGCGAATCTTTGCAACAGAAGGTCGGTCCTTCGTTCCAACGTCAGCGGCCCACGGCCCTGTCTACCCGGCCTGCGCCGCCGCCAACGGCGCGGTCATGAGTTCGATGTCCGGGTGCTGTTCATGCGGACCCTGCCGCGTGAACCCGAGCGATTCGTAGAGGGCGATGGCCACCGGGTTGTCGCGGAAAACGAAAAGCGAGTACCCGTCGATGGGAAACAGCGCCGGGGCCTCGCGCATCAGTGCGGCGCAGAGCATCCGACCGTAGCCCTTTCCGCGCTGGCGGGGATCCACCACGATGCGGGCAAGGTGAGCAAAGGCTGGCTCGCGCCGCTTGAGCTGGCCGAAGCCCACCTGGCCGTCAGTCGAGGAATCCAACGCGAAGGTCACAAAGTCTCCGCGGGTAAGCTCGGACCAGAACTGAGCCGGATCCTCCGGCCAGCGCGCACTGGGTCCTGCCCAGCGTTTCAGCGCCGCCAGATCCGGCGACCACGAGAGCGCCGTCACGGCGTCCGCCGGAACGGCGCGGCGCAGGTTCACGGTGAGTCGGGAGTTCATCACCGCGGGAGGGCCTGGGCGTCGGCCGATTCCGGACCACCGCCCTGGCGGGGCAACAGGAACTGGAACGTGGCGCCCTGGCCGGGCTCGCTGGCGCACGTGATGCTGCCGCCATGCGCCACCACGATCTCGCGGGCGATCGCGAGCCCCAGCCCGGCGCCGGTCTTGTCCTGTCCCGGGGCACGATAGAACCGGTCGAACACATGCGGCAGCACCTCTGCCGGCACGCCCGGGCCCTGATCACGCACCCAGAATCTCACGAAGCCCAGCGGCGCGGGCGCCGCCCCGAGGGTCACGGTCCCGCCGCTCGGCGAGAACTTCACGGCGTTGGTCAGGAGGTTGATGAAGACGTGCCGGATGCGGGCGCTGTCAACCGCAACGCTGTCACCCGCGATATCCGGCTCGAGTTCGAGCTCGAGCCGGAGCCCCGCGGGATCCACCAGCATCCGCGCCTCGGCGGTGATCTCGGCGGCAAGCTCGGAGATCTTCACGGGGTGCCGATCCAACGACGACGCCCCAGCCTCGAGCCGGGCGAGGTCCAGCAGGTTGTCGAGGATGCGCAGCAGCCGGTCCGCATCGTCCCGCGCGGTCTCCAGCAGTTCCCGCTGGGTCGGCGTGAGCCCCGCGATTTTCTGCTCCATCAGCAGGTATACGGCCATCCGCAGGCTGGTCAGCGGCGACTTGAGCTCATGGCTCACGGTCCCGACGAGATTGGTCTTCGCGTCATCGAGCAGGCGGAACTTGGTCACATCCTGGAGAATGACCGCGGCCCCCTTGAACTCCGTAAGCTTGTCGCCGATGGCCAGGATGCGGGGCAGGTAGTGCCGGTCCTCCCGGGCGACGCGGAGCGTGACGACCTTCGCGTAGTCCGTCGGGAGGTAATGGGTGCCGCTCGCGAGCACCTGCGCGAGGGGCTCGGCCACGCCCGGCGGGAAGCCCTGGGCAAACTCAGTCATCTGCGCGAGCTGCTCCGCCGCCGGGTTCCGCACCTCATGCGTCCCGTCGCGCGACACCACGAAGACGGGATCCGGCGCCGAGGTGAGAGTCGCCTCCATGGTGCGCTGTGTGCGCAGCACCTTGGCCAGCGTGGCATCGCGGTAGGCCCGCAAGTGCACCGCCATTGTGTTGAACGCCTTGGCGAGCTGGCCGAGTTCATCCCGTGAGGTCACCGGCACCTCGCGGTCGAGGTCGCCGTTGCCAAGCGCGACCGCCGTGGTGGTGAGCGCCTGGATCGGCCGCAGGAACGCGTCGGTCATGCGCCACGCGAGGAAGAAGAACAGCGCGACGGCGACCAGCATGGCGACCACCATCAGGCGCAGCGACTGGTCGATGCTGGCCTTCATGCGCTCCTCGGCACCGTAGATCTCGCGATGGTCGCGCTCGAGGAGCTGGTCGAGCGTGTGGTTGAGGGCGAAGAACGAGCTCTCGGTCTCCTTCATCAGCTCGAGCCCCCCGATCGAGCCCAGACGCAGCGTGTCGTTGCCGTACCGCACGAACACCTTGAGCTGCGCGTCCAGGGTATTGAGGAGCTCGGCCCGGTCGGGCGCCGGTTGCGCGACCAGCTCGTCATTGAGGAAGCGTTGGAAGCGGGTGGCTTGGTCGGCGAACTTCTGCCGGGCCGGACCCAGCAGGGTGTCGTCGCGGCGCGCCTCGCCGAGCGCCAGACTCATCTGCGAGGCGCTGTCCCGGAGGTCCTGCACCACGCGGATGGAGCGGAAGTTCCGCGCGAAGATCGCCTCGACCGAGTCCCCCAGCTCCTGGCTCAGGCGCACCGCATAGGCGCAGACGACCAGGAACAGCAGGAGCAGCGGGAGAAGTCCGAGGGTGAGACGGGTGCGGAGCACGGCGGCGGGGCGGAAAGGCCGGGGGTGGAAAAGCTGAAAGTGGGAAAGCTGAGAGCGGGAAGACG
Organism: uncultured Opitutaceae bacterium; assembly: GCA_964471615.1. Classification (GTDB taxonomy): domain Bacteria; phylum Verrucomicrobiota; class Verrucomicrobiia; order Opitutales; family Opitutaceae; genus Opi-474. Next base: position 12,250 of record CAYYGV010000027.1, on the reverse strand, counting down.
GTTGCCGGGCTTTCGCGGGGATCGCTTCCAGGATCGCTCAGGCGCTCAGAGGAGGCCGAGCTTCTGTCGCTTACGGTACAGGGTGGCCGGGTCGATGCCCAGGGTCTTCGCGGCGTCGTCCAGGTTGCGGCACATGCCCAGGATCCGGCGGACGTGCTCGGCCTCGAGCGCGTCAATCGTCACCCGGGCGCCGACCGCGACCGCCGGGTCGGCCTTCGCCCCGAATTCCTCGGGCAGGTCATGCAGCTCGATCGTCTCACCCGTCGCGAGGATCGTCGCGCGCTCGATCACGTTGCGGAGCTCGCGCAGGTTGCCGGGCCAGCGGTAGGCGGCGAAGGCGGCGGTGACCGCCGGCGAGAAGGCCGTGACCTTCTTGCCGAGGCGGACGGAGAAGAATTTCCGGTAGCTTTCCGCCATCCGGGCGAGATCGCCCGGCCGTTCATGCAGGCCCGGCAGCGCAACCGCGATCACGTTGAGGCGGTAGAAAAGGTCCTCGCGGAATCGCCCCGCCTTCACCTCGTCCGCCAGCGGGCGGTTGGTGGCGGCGATGACCCGGACGTTCGCCCGGCGCGGGCGGGCCTCGCCCACCCGCTCGTACTCGCGTTCCTGCAGGAGGCGGAGCAGCTTGGGCTGGATCTCCAGCGGCAGCTCGCCGATCTCATCGAGGAACAGCGTGCCACCGTCGGCCGCCGCGACCTTGCCCGCCGAGTCGGCCACCGCCCCGGTGAAGGCGCCCTTCACGTGGCCGAACAGCTCGGACTCAAGCAGCTCGCGGGACAGACTCGGGCAGCTGACCGTAACGAACGCGGCGTCGCGCTGCGGGCTGCGCCGGTGGAGCTCGCGGGCCAGCACGCTCTTGCCCGTGCCGCTGGGTCCGAGGATCAGGATGCTGGCCGGTGTTTCGGCCGCCTTGAACGCGATCTCCAGGGCGCGGCGCGTGGCCGGCTCGGACGACTCGAGGTCGACGGGCGGCGCCTCACGCGCGAGCTCGCTTTCCAGCGACCGGACCCGGGTCTCGAGGGCCCGGTTCTTCTCGATCTTGGCCAGCACCCCGCGGATCTGGTCCGGGGTGAAAGGCTTGGGCACAAAATCGTAGGCGCCGCGGCGCATGGCCTCGACCGCCGTGGCGATGTTCGCGTAGGCAGTCACCATCACGACGGCGAGGCCGGGCTGGATCTTGAGCAGCTTGGCCAAGACCTCGAGGCCGTCGTCGCTCCCGAGCTTCACATCGAGGAAGACCGCGTCGAACGCCTCCTCGTCGAGCAGCTTCTGGGCGCGCAGACCGTTTGGAGCCTCGGCCGCGGTGTGGCCGGCGGTCTCCACCGCGATGCGCGTGGTTTTCCGGATGCCCGGTTCATCATCGACGATCAGGACGCGCATGGGCGGGAGTCTTGGTTCGCGCGCTGCAGGGGGCCAATCACAAAAGCCAAGGCGGGGCCACCGGTTAGGGCAGCCCCGCCAGGTCCAGCTTCAACTGCCACCCGCAGGCTAGGCCCACAGGTGACTTCGGGGAAATAGACCAGCCGGCCTCAGCCGGGTTCCCGCGGAAATCACCCGAAACTCACCGGCCTTCCGTCAGATCGGCATTCGGCGCGAACGCAGGTTCCGGTCGCTTCCTGATACCTGTCACGTGGCCCCTGCGCCCTGCCCCGTCACCCGGCCCGTGACGATTTCTTTTGTGGAGTTCCGCGGGAACGCTTTCTATCACTCGCCCCGCCAACCCGAACGAGCATGTCTGCCACGACACCCCAAAAGACCCCTCCGGCTGCGCCCACCCCGGCGCCCGTGTCAGGAAAACTCTCCGACCTGGAAATCAAGGACGCCCAGCTGATCTTCGAGGCGGTGTGGCAGGACCTCGAGGCCGACTTTGGCCGCGAAAACCTCCGGTTCCCCAAGGAGATCATCCTCCTCGGCGGTGCTCCCGGCGCCGGCAAGGGCACGAACACGGCGTTCATCAACAAGACCCGCGGGCTCACCTGCCCGCCGATCGTGATGAGCTCCCTCCTCGACTCCCCGGAAGCGAAGCGACTGAAGGACGCCGGCAACATGGTGGGCGACCGCGAGGTGGTGGGACTGCTGCTGCGCGAGTTGATGAAGCCGGCATACCGCGACGGCGTGATCCTCGACGGCTTCCCCCGCACCAACGTGCAGGTGGAGTGTCTCAAGATGCTGGTCGACAAGATGCACTCGCTGCGGCGGGAGTTCTTCAACACGCCGCTCGGCATCCATTTTCGCCAGCCCACGATCCACATCATGGTGCTGTTCGTGGACGAGCGGGAGTCGATCGCCCGCCAGCTCAAGCGCGGCCGTGAGACTCTCGCCCACAACGCGGAGGTCCAGCGTTCCGGCGTCGGCTCGCTCTGGGAGGACCGGCCGACCGACCACGACGAGGCGCTCGCCCAGCGCCGTTATCGCGTCTTCAAGGAGCAGACCTGGGACGCGCTGCAGTCCCTGAAGGAGATCTTCCACTATCACTTCATCAACGCCCAGGGGCCCCTCGACGAGGTGGAGCGCAACATCCTCGCCGAACTCGAGTACCAGAGCACCTTGGAACTCGACCCGCGCACGGTGGACCGCCTGCGCTGCCTCCCGGTCGCGAACGAGATCATCATCCACGCCCGCCAGGAGCTGGTGAAGCGCCTCGACAACTACGAGTTCGGCCATCCTGACCTTTTCTCCCGTGTGGTTGGCTTCGTCGCGAAGAAGATCATGCCCATCGTCCAGCGGCACGCCATCTCCGGCGCCGCCCTCATCAACACCGAGGATCCCGTGCTGGATGAGCATCCGGCCCTCGCCATGCTGATCGACATCTTCTCGGAGCGCGGCTTCCACGCGGTGGTCGACATCCATCGCATCGAGGTCCCCGAAAAGGTCGACCTCGCGACCGGCCAGATCACCTGCCGCGTCAAGAAGGTCTACCGCATCCAGGTCCGCTTCAAGGGCTCCGAAATCCGCCGCGGCTAATCTCCGGGCGGCTTGCCTAGTCTCGGCGCGGGGGCAGCGATCCTGCCTTCGCGCGCCTCGCTATCTTCGCGGTCAGTTCCGATTGGGCGGCCGCGCCGCGGGACGTCACTCGTACCGGAGCGCCTCGATCGGATCGAGTGCCGCCGCCTTGTAGGCCGGGTAGAACCCGAAGCCCACGCCGATGCCGCAGCAGACGATGATGCCCACCGTCGCCCAGAACCACGGGAACACCATGGACGCCTTCAACATCAGGGCGATTGCGTTGCCCGCGCCTACGCCGAGCAGGATGCCGACGATGCCGCCCATCAGCGAGATCGTCACGGCCTCGATCAAAAACTGGGTCAGGATGCTCGCCTTCCGGGCACCGATCGACTTGCGGATGCCGATCTCCTTCGTGCGCTCGGTGACGCTCACGAGCATGATGTTCATGATGCCCACACCCGCGGCGAGCAGCGCGATGGCGCTGATCACGAAGGCGCCGGCGCCGATGACGTCGGCGACCTTGGCAAAGGCGGAGATGAGCGAGTCGTTCGAGTAGACCTCGAAGTCATTCTCCTGGTCGGCCCGGAGCTGGCGCACGATGCGCATGGCGGTGATCGCCTTGTCGAGGGTGTCGTTATAGCGCTCCTGCGAGGGGGCCTGGGTGGCGATGTTGATGCTCCGCCGCTCGGCGCCGTAGTCCGCCAGGAAGCGCGAGATCGGCACCATGATGATGTCGTCGCCGTTCGCGCCGAAGGACGAGCCCTTCTCCGCGAACACGCCGATGACCGTGTAGGTCCGGCCGGCGACCTTGATCATCTTGCCCAGCGGATCCTCGGTCGGGAACAGGCGGTTGACGATGCCCTTGCCGATGATGCCCACGGGCCGGATCAGCTCGACGTCCTCCGGGGTGAAATTGCGGCCGATCTCGACCGAGTACTGGTTCGCGGCGAGAAAATGCTCGTTGGACCCGCCGAACGTCAGGTTCGGGGTGGTCTTCCGGTTCTGGTACGTCGCCTCGGCCAGCGAGTCGTTGTTAAAGGTCTTCAGGCAGACCACGTCGGTCCACCCCTCCATCAGTTCCTTGAAGCGCTGCGCCTGCGCGTAGGTGATGTCGCGGCGCATGTCGAACCGGCGGCGGTTGGCACCCTCGTCGGTCAGCCCGAGCGGCCGCTTGGCGATCTGGATGATGTTGGAGCCGAGAAAGCTGATACCCGTCTCGATCGACTGCCGCAGCGCCGAGACCGCGGTCATCACGCCGATCACGGAAAACACGCCGATGGTGATGCCCAGCATGGTCAGCGCCGACCGGAGCTTGTTCACGCCCAGCGAGCCCAGGGCCATGCGGAGGATTTCGGTAAGAGGCATGGCGGTCCTATTCGTAGCGCAGCGCCACCACCGGATCGAGTCGCGCCGCACCCCACGCCGGGGCGAAGCCGCTGACGATGCCGACGATGACCGACACCAGCACGCTGATGAAGACGAGGCTGATCGAGAATTCCACGGGGAAGGCCGGGAAGGCGGCGCCGACTCCGAGCACCAGCGTGTAGGTCAGCGCGAGGCCCACGATGCCGCCGATGAGGCAGATGGAGACGGCCTCGATCAGGAACTGCAGCAGGATCGTGCGGCGGCGCGCTCCCAGCGCCTTGCGCGTGCCGATCTCCTTGGTGCGCTCCTTCACGCTCACGAACGTGATGTTCATGATGCCGATGGCGCCGACGAAGAGCGACAGGCCGGTGATGAACAGGCCCGCCATCGCGATGCCCTGCTTGACCGGGTCGAGCTGGGCCTTGATCGCCCCCTGCTCATTGACGCTGAAGTTGTCCCGTTCGCCGGGCTTCTGGGCGCGGACGCGGCGCATCGCGCCGGTCAGCTCCTCCATTGCGTCCGCCAGGCGGTTCTTGTCCTTGATCTTGACCCGCAGTTCCGAGCCGCGGCGGACGCCGAACGCCTTGCGGAAGGCCTCGAGCGGCACGACCGCCTGGTTGTCGAAATTCATCAGGCCCAGGAAGGAGCCCTGCTTGGCGAGCACGCCCACGACCGTGAACGGATGCCCGTTGAGGAACACCTGCTCGCCGAGCGGCGAGCGGCCCTGGTACAGCGCCTCGGCAATGTCGAAGCCCAGCACGCAGACGTTTCGGCCCGACGCATCCTCGGCGTCGTTGAACAGGCGGCCCTCCTTGAAGTCGACGTTTAGAATCCGGCCGTAGTCGCCGTTGGTGCCGATCGTGAAGACGCTGCTGACCTTGTTCTCGCCGAACTTCGCGGTGGTGCCGCGGCCCGCCACCGGCACGGCGATGTCGAGGAGCGAGTTCGGCGTCTGCGCGATGACCGTGTTGAGACGGCCAGCGAGATCGGGCGTGATCGGCGGGCGGCCGACGTAGTTCCACCAGTCCTCCACGTTGTGCCAGGGCCACTTCTGGACGTAGAGGATGTCGTCGCCCAGCATGTTCAGCGAGTTCTGGAATCCGGTGTCGATGCCGCGGATCGCGGTGCCCATGAGCGTCACCGCCACGATGCCGATGATCACGCCCAGGGCCGTGAGCGCCGAGCGCATCTTGTTCGCCCGGATCTGGGCGAACGCGATGCGGAAGGACTCGGTGATCTCGTAGAAAAGGCGTTTCACGGCGATTCCTGAATTACGGTTGGCGACTTACGATCGACGATGGCGGGTGAGAGGGCGGCGCAGCGGGATGGGTTCGAACCGATCGTGAATCAGGCAGCGGGCGCGTCGCTCTCGATGAGGCCGTCGCGCAGGCGCACGATGCGGCGGGCATGGCGGGCGATGTCCTCCTCGTGCGTGACGACGATGATGGTGTTGCCCTCGTCGTAGAGCTGCTCGAAGAGCGCCATGATCTCGACGCCGGTCTTCGAGTCGAGGTTGCCGGTCGGCTCGTCGGCGAGGATGATGGAGGGGTTGTTGACGAGGGCGCGGGCGATGGCGACGCGCTGGCGCTGGCCGCCCGAGAGCTCGTTCGGCTTGTGGTACATGCGCTCCCCCAGGCCGACTTCGCCGAGCACGCGCGTTGCCCGCTCGCGGCGGACATGGTGCGGCTGGCCGGCGTAGACGAGCGGCAGTTCGACGTTCGCGAGCGCCGTGGACCGCGGCAGGAGGTTGAAGGTCTGGAAGACGAAGCCGATCTCGCGATTGCGGATGTCCGCGAGCTCGTCGTCCTCCATGTGCGCGACGTTCTTCTGGTTGAAGAAATACCGGCCGGCCGTCGGGGTGTCGAGGCAGCCCAGCATGTTCATCAGCGTGGATTTGCCGGAGCCCGAGGGACCCATGATGGCGAGATACTCGTTGCGGTGGATCTGCAGCGAGACGCCCCGCAGGGCGTGGATGATCTCGGAGCCCATCTTGTAGAGCTTGGTCACGCCCTCGATGTCGATCACGAGCGGCCCGGGCGGCCGGGTGACGCGACTGGAGGGCACGGTGGCGGGTGCGGGAGTCATGGCGCGGAGGTCCGGCTCGCGTCAGCGCGCGTCATTTCTTCTCCTCGTCCTTCTTCGGACGCTCGATCTGGACCACGGAGCCGTCCTTTAGCTTGCGGCTGATGGCGGCGTAGCTGCCGGAAACCACCACTTCGCCGGCCTTCAGGCCCTGCTTGATCTCGATGTAGGTGTTGTCGGCGATGCCGGTCTCCACCTTGCGCTGCTCGACCTTGTCGCCCTTCTTCACGAAGACGACGCGATCCAGCTTCTCGCGGGTGCGACGGGCCTCCTCGCGCTCGGAGGCGATGTCGAGGTCGTTGCCGGACTTCTCCTTGGCCTCCTTCGCCTTCTGCTGCTGGAGCTCCTCGGTGGTCTTGGTGCCGGCGCGGACCGTCACGCTCTGCACCGGGATGGACACCACGTTGCTCACGGTCTGGGTCTCGATGTCGGCGACGCCGCTCATGCCCGGGCGGAGCACGACGTCGCGGTCGTCGATCCGGATCTTCACGAGGAAGTTCGAGACCTCATCGGTCGAAAGCGCCTGGTTGGACCCCGCGGCGCTCGCGCCGGAGGAGATGGCCGAGCTGGAGATCTCGTAGACCTTGCCTGTGAACTTGCGGCCCGGGAACGCGTCGATCGAGAGCACGGCCTTGTCGCCCAGCTTCACGTTGACGATGTCGTTCTCGTTGACCTTCACGCGCATTTCCATGTTCGCGAGATCCGCCACGCGCATGATCTCCGTGCCGGCGAACGAGCCGGTGCCGACGACGCGCTCGCCCACCTCGCTCGACAGCGAGCTGATCGAGCCGTCCATCGGCGCGTAGATCGTGGTCTTGTTCAGCAGGTCGTGCGCCTGGGTGAGCGCACCCTCGGTGCGGCGAATCTGCGCGAGGGAGTTGTCATAGTTGGCCTGGGCCACCTCGAGGCTGGTCTTGGCGGCGGTGAAATCGGAATCGGAGACCATCTGCTTGCCGAAAAGATCGGACACGCGCTTGAAGTCGTCGTCCGCCTTGAGCAGCTGCGCCTTCGCCTGCACGGCCGAGGCCTTGGCGGCCACGAGGTTGGCCTCCTGCTGCTCGACCTGCGCCTGATAGGTGTCCTGCTTGATCCGGACGATCACCACGCCCTTCTTCACGCTCGCGCCCTCCTTGAACGGCAGGTCGGTGATTTCGCCGGCGACCTCGGGCGAGATCTTGACCTCGACCTCGGGCTGGACCTTGCCGGTGGCGGTGACCAGCTGGGTGAGGTTGCGCACCTCGGCCTTTTCCACCGTGACGGGAATGCCGGCCTCGGTGTTCTTCGATTTAAAGTACGCGCCAAGACCCAGCAGCACCACCAGGGCAACGCTGCCGATGATGATCCACTTCGTCTTGGACTTCTTTTTGGGCGCCGCAGCGGCGGCCGGGGAGGCAGGGGCCTGGGTCATGGTAGTCAGGGGGATGCGGTTAAGGGGAGCGAGGTTCGAGAAATTAAACCGCCAAAGCAAGCGGTTGCGCCTCGTCCGAAAAAAGTGTGGAGAGGCCCACAACGACCTCTCCACACCAACACAACTGACTACTACGAACGAGAGACGGAAATGCGAGTATCGGCGACAAATGGAACTGGATAGCGACGAACCCCGCGAAATTCACGACGAGTTGACGAGAATCGTCGCTCGACACGGAAGATCGAAGGAAGGCCGCTGACATGAAGCGACAACACCCGCTAGGGGCACAAAGTTACATCGATATTTGATGAGCGGCCCGTGGGAGGGATGGGCGGGTTTCGCCAATGCCGGCGCCAATGCTCCGGAATCAGCATCGCCCTCTATCTACCAGACAGACAACAAAAAGCGCGTCCCGGAATCCGGGACGCGCTGAATGTTCCGACCTTAAGGCGGATCAGAACTCGCGGGAGAGCCGGACGTACCAGAAGGCCGGTTCGGCGACGCTCACCCCGCCGTAATAGCCGGTACCGAGGTCGAGGTAGCGCGGCGGCGCCTTGTTGAACACATTGCGGACGCCAACCGTGACCTTGGTGCCCCAGATGCCGTTGTAGCTGACCTGGGGGTCGACCCGCCACTGGTCGGCCATCGGGAACTCCGGCACGCCGAGCTGGCCCGGGATAAAGCCGCCGCTCCAGTACACCCAGACAGAGCTGGCCCAGCGGCCCTTCTGCCATGAGATCGTGCCGGAACCGCGCCAGAGCGCGAACGGATCGTTGCCGTCGAAGTCGATCACCGTGATGTTCCCGAGCGAATCCAGGTTGGTCCGCTCGTAGTTCGCGACGTAGGTCGCCTCGAGGCCAAACCGGAACTGGCCCAGCGTTTGGGTCTTCAGCGTGTAGGACACGCCGAGGTCGTAGCCGTTGAGCAGGCCGGAGTTCGCATTGAACCAGTCGGTCGCCACGTAGTCGAGAATGCCAACCGTGTAGCCGGCGGTGGCCTCGGCGGGCGTGAGGGGCTTGCGGACCACCCGTCCCGCCGGCAGCCGAAGCTCGTTGGTGAGCGTGAAGGCCGCGGTGTCACGCGTGATCAGGTTCTTCTGCTTGAAGCGGAAATAACCGAGATCGAACGTCAGGCCCTTGAGCGGGCCCCTCGGCACCTCGATGACCGCGCCGAGGTAGTTCGTGTCGGTCGTCTCCGGCTGCAGGTCCGGGTTGCCGCGGCCGACCGTCTTGATCTGGTTCGCCGGCTGGTCCGGACGACGCGGGTCGACCGCCTGCGAGCCGGTGAAGCTCACGCTGCCCCGGCTGTAGAGGAACGCGAGGTCTGGGGCCTTGAAGGACTGCGAGTACGAACCGCGGAGCATCAGCCAGGAGGTCGGACGGTAACCGAGCGCAACCTTGGGTTTGGTCGTCTGGCCGAAGTCGCTGTAGTCCTCGAAGCGCGCGGCGAGCTGGAGCTCGAGCTCGCGCAGCAGCGGCACCTTCAGCTCGGCGTAGGCCGAGGTGACATTCCGCTTGCCCGTGTAGCCGAAGCCCTCGGCGCCGCCGACGACATTGCCGGTCTCGTTCTCCAGCGTGCGCACGTCGACGATGCTCTCCTTGCGGAACTCCGTGCCGACCGCGAGGCCGACCATGCCCGCCGGGACCTCGAACAGGTCGCCGCTGACCGAGGCGTCATAGAGGTTCGCGGTGAACGTCGTCTTCGTCGGGTTGTTGCCCGAGTAGTAGTCGGTCACGCGCGGATCCTCCGGCCCGAACGGATTCGCGTAGAGCTTCTGGCCGTCGATGATGATGCCCTTGAGGGCCTGCTGGACCGCGGAATCGAACGACGTGCCCGGCGCGGTGTCCGTGTAGCTGCCCTGCGCGAACATGTAGGCCGCCTCCCAGCTCCAGTCCTTCGGCAGCTTGCCACCGAGTCCGAACAGCAGGCGCGGGTAGTCCGACGTCGTGTCGCGCAGGCGCGGGCCCGCATTCACGAGGCGGTAGGTGCTGAGCTCGATCGCCTGGCCGGCGTTGCCAAAGTAACGCGTGCCATAGGGATTGTACGGGCTGTCCGCGGGGACCACGAGGCGGTTGTTTGTGCCGTCACCCTTGTCCGTGGTCGTGAACGGCGACGGCGCGGCGCCGTTCACCGCCTCCACGCGACGGAAGAACAGCTCGGCGAAGCCATACAGGTTGTCCGAGAACTCATGGCGGATGAACACGCTGATGCCGCGCGAGTCGTCCTCGGGCCGCTGGTAGGTGTCCTTCTGGAAATCATAGTAGCCCACGCCGGTTGCGCGCGAGGCGGCCAGGGCGTTGGCGGGATTCGGATCCGTCGTGGGACCGGCGAAGCTGCGTACGGTCGCGGTGCCCGGGATATAGAAGCGCGCCGGAAACGAGTTGCTGCTGCGGCCGTCATATCCGGTCACGAAGTTCCCGGTTGGATCGACCTCGAGCTGCGCCGTCGAGTTGTGGTCCGCCCGCAGGTCGGCCGTGCGGGAGAACGACAGGTCCACGTCCTTGATCGCATTGCGGTGCGAGAGGTCGGCCTGGACCACGATGTTCGTGCGGCCGGTAGTCGCGCCGGCGATCAGGTAGGCCTTCCGCTCGAACGAGTCGGTGCCGAAGGTGTTGCCGAACGAGAGGTCGATGCCCACCCCCGTGTAATCGCGGCGGAGCTTGATGTTCAGCACGCCGGCGACCGCGTCGGATCCGTAGATGGCCGAGGCACCGTCCTTCAGGACTTCGATGGCGTCGATCGCGCCGATCGGAATCTGGCGGAGGTCGACGACCGACTGGAAGCCGTTGAAGGCGCCCGCGCCCGACGGCACCGCCCGCCGGCCGTTGATGAGGACCAGCGTGTTGTTGTTGCCGAGACCACGGAGATTGACCGTCGAGGTGCCGGAGGCGAATCCATTGCCCGATCCCTCGGGCACGATGGCCTGGCCGTTGTTGAACGGCAGCGCGCGGAGCGCGTCGTCCACGGTGCTGAAGCCCGTGTTGGCGAGTTCCTCCCGCGTGAAGCGGATCACCGGGCTCGGGGTCTCGGTGTCGAGGCGCTTGATGCGCGAACCGGTGACCTCATAGGCGCCCAGTTTCTGGATCTCGTCTTTTTTTGGCGCCGCCTCCTGGGCGAAGGCGACTCCACTGCTCAAGGCCAAGGCGAACGCGAGCACAGCTCGACGCCCACCCGCCTGTACTAGCGGCATGGTATTGTTCATGGGTTGGTTGGTGTTCCAGGACCGCACCCGCCGCTGGACGGCTGGTCGTGTCCTGGCCCGCGAGGAATCCTTCCCTCCCCCAGTCCCTCAACGCGTTTGCGACCACCCCGCCTCCAACCGCGCCGAATCAACCTCACGCCGCGCCGGAAATCTGCGACATAAACGCCAATTTTGAGACGCAGTGAGACGAATTACCGTCGAGCCGCGACTATTCCGGCGCCAAGTGCGCTGTGCCCACCTCCCGCCAACGGAAGGTGCTGCCGGCTCTCGCGAGCTGCGTCGCCGGGGCTCTGTCCACTGTGACCCAGCGCGCTTTCACGACTTTTTCGTCGGTGAGCACGGAGGCCGCCAAGGCCATGGGGTTTTCCTGCCACGACCGCGGAAAGCGCTTCGGGTGCCGCGCGGCCGGGTCCAGCACCTCGAGTCCATCCTCCGTTTCATAGACGAGGACCGTATGGCCACGGAGCCCCGCCTCGGTCTCGGCGTAACAGGAGAGCAGCCGCGGATGGCTGGCCGGGTCGCCCCGGGCCACCTTCGTTCGCCAGCGCGCGATGCACTCGATGAAACAGGCGTTGGCGAGCGAGCCGGGCGCGCCCAGCTGCAGCGGGCGCTCGGCCTCCGGGATCACGCGGTGGTCCACAAACCCCGGGTCGATCGCCGCCAGCAGCGGAGCCAGGTCGGCTTTGTCGGTTTCGGCGTGGTTGCGATAGAGCGACAGGCTCTGCGTGCCCTCTCCCGGTGTATAAAACCAGAGGATGCCACCCTGTTCGAACACCAGTGCGTCCATCGCGGCGGGATGCGCGCTGCTCGGGTTGCGGTTCTCGATCCGAAGCACCTCCGCCCAGGTGTCCGGCCCCAGCAGGTCGCGGGCGCGCCAAACCTCCTCCGATGGCAACGCCGCACCCGCGACCAGGGGTACCATGCAGCACAAGATCAGTCGGCAGATTGACCTCACACCGCACCAAACCGCGCCGCACCCCGCGCAGTCGCAAAAATGCGATCAAGCTCGCCACCTTTGCGGTCAACGCCGCCCGGTTTACGGCGGATTTCGGCCGACCGTCCGGAGGAACGCCGAAACTACAGCGACTGCTTCAGCAGCGAGGCGATCCGCTCGTGGTAGCCGCGGCTCAGCTTGAGCTTGGTGCCGTCGTGGAGGATCACGGCGTATTCGCCGGCGAACGAGGGGCTCAGTTTCCGCAGCCGGTCGATGTTCACGATCGTCGAGCGGTGGATGCGGATGAAGCGCT
>CAYYGV010000026.1:0-36979 GCA_964471615.1 uncultured Opitutaceae bacterium | reverse complement strand
GGCCGGCATGGATGATGTCGTAGCAGCCGGAGACAAAAACGCGGGTCATGCGAAGCCCCCAACCTCGCCGCGTCGTGTCACTTGGGTCAACCGTGAACCCTCGCGCCCTCTCCGGGTTTTCCCACTTTCGGGATGGCCACGTTCCACAACCGGACAAGGACGCCCGGACGGCAAAGTCGCCCTATTTTCTAATCCCTTTATAGTAACGCTTTAGGATTACCCGCTCCCTCTGGCATGACCGGTGCTAAACAGTCCAGCCCGAGCGTCTCCTTCGCCCGGGTAAACCTCCAACCCTGCCCGACATGAAGTCCTACCTGCTCGTGCTGCTGCTGATCATCCCGCCGTTGATCAGTCACGTGCTTGCTCCCGAGGCGGCCGAACCCGCGACCACCTCGTCGTCCACGCCTGGCGCCGTCACCCCGACCACGACTTCCACCCCGGACACGCCGAAGGCCCCCGTCCGCGACCAGTCCAAGCCGGCCAAGGACTCGAAAGCCGAGCCGAAGGCCATGTTCATGTGACCGCCTGACGGCCGCCCATGATTCGACTGAACCGCGTCAACCGGGTCTATCCGCTCAAGGGCGGGCCGTTCTATGCCCTCCGGGACATCAGTCTCGAGGTGAACGCGGGCGATTTCCTTTCGATCATGGGCCCGTCGGGATCCGGCAAATCCACGCTGCTCCACATTCTCGGTCTGCATGACCACGCGTGGACGGGCGAGTACCACCTGCACGGAAAGCCGGTGCACCAGCTCGACTCGAAACAGCGCTTCGCCTTGCAGAAGCAGCACATCGGTTTCGTGTTTCAAAGCTACCACCTGCTCGACGACCTCACAGTCTACGAGAACCTCGAGATCCCGCTGTCGTACCGCGACACGCCGAAGAAGGACCGCGAGAGCATCGTCTGCGACGCGCTCGACCGCTTCAACATCGTCGCCAAGCGCGATCTGTATCCCAGCCAGCTTTCCGGCGGCCAGCAGCAGTTGGTAGCCGTCGCCCGCGCCCTCGTGGCGCGCCCTTCGCTGATCCTCGCCGACGAGCCCACCGGCAATCTCCACTCCGACCAGGGCCGGGAGATCATGGAGCTGTTCCGCCGGCTCAATCGCGACGAGGGCGTGACGATCATCCAGGTCACGCACTCCAACGAGAACGCCACCTACGGCACCCGCGTCGTGCGGCTGGCCGATGGCGTGATGGTGCCGCCTGTTTCTTCGTGACCTCCAGAATCGCCGCCACCGTGACCGCCCTCCTCCGCATTTCCATCCGCCTCGGCCTCGCTCTCGCGTCCGTCGCCGGCCTTGCCCGTGCCGCCGAGCCTGCCGCGCCGGACACCGCCGCCACGCTCACCCTCGAGCACGCGATCGAGCTCGCGCTCGCGAATAACCAGCGGCTCAAGGTCAGCGCGTTCGGACCCGAGATCGCCCGCGCCAATGTCCTGGCCGAGTACGGTCACTTCGAGCCGACGATCAGCTTCAGCCGCTCCTACGCCGAGACTGAGGCCCCCGGCGCCGTTGTCGCCCCCGCCACGCGCGCACTGCTCCAAACCGACGACTACAGCCTGAGTCTCGATGGCCTCGCCCCGTGGGGTCTGACCTACAGCATCGGCGCCACCGCGGAAAACCAGCGCGGCACGTTCAACGGCTTCACCGACAACTACGCGACCTTCGGTGGTGTCACCTTCACGCAGCCCCTCCTGCGCGGCTTCGGCTTTGGCGCCAACCTCGCCGGGCTCCGCATCGCGAAGGCCAACCGCGGCATCTCCGACTGGCAGCACCGGCAGACCGTGATCGATACGGTCACGGCCGTCGTTTACGCCTTCAACAATCTCCAGCAGGCCCGCGAAAACGTCCGCATCGCCCGGCTCTCCCGCGACCTCGCCGCCCAGCTGCTCGACGAGAACCAGAAGCGTCACCGCGTTGGCGCGATCTCCGACGCCGACGTCACGCAGGCCCGCGCCCGTGTCGCCACGCGCGAGGAGTCGATCCTGCTCACCGAGCAGGCCGCGCGCGACCTCGAGAACCAGCTCCGCCTGCTCATCGGCGAGACCGAGTTCCCGGTGCACGGCGCCGCGATTCCTCTCGCCCCGCTGCCCGCAGCCGGCGAGGTCGAGGTCAACGCCGCGGCTGACGTGAAGGTCGCGTACGTCCAGCGGCCCGACTACCAGGCGGCGCGCCTGGGCGTGACTGTCACCCGGGCCCAGCAGGTGGCCGCGCAGAACGCGCTGCTGCCGCGCCTCGATTTCGTGGGAAGCTATGGCTACGGCGGACTCGACCCGGTCTTCCGCACCGCCCGCACCCAGGTGCGCGACGAGGATGCCCGGGCGTATTCCGTCGGGATGGTCGTGAAGATCCCACTCGCCTTTACCGAGGGCCGGGGTCGTGCCCGCGCGGCGCGCCTTGCGCTGCGGCAGGCCGAGGCCGACCTGGTCCGGCTCGAGCAGGACATCGCGGTTAGCGTCGCCGCGGCCGCCGGCCAGATCGAGACCACCCGTGCGCGCGTCGCCGCCACGCGGCAGGCGTTCGAGCTGCAGCAGCAGGCGCTGCGCGACGAGCAGAAGAAATTCAAGGCCGGCACGAGCAGCACGTTCTTCGTCCTCCAGGAGCAGGAGCTCCTCGCCGCGGCGGAGAACAATTACGCCCGCGCCCAAGCCGACCAGCGCCGCGCCATCGCATCCTACGACAGAGAAACCGGACGCACACTCGAGCACTACCAACTCACCATCGCGCAGCACTGAGCGCGTCGGACATTTCACAGGAGGCAACGGAGGGAACGGAGATTGGTGCGGAGTCGCTGGTGCTGCGGGGCGTAATCGCGGACTTGGGCCGATTTTTACCGCGGATTTCACGGATTATGTGGATGAGTCGGACGAGTCCTCACGGACCGTCGCGTTGCGCTGCGCGCCACACTAGGTCCGTTCTGGCCTTGGATACGATCCGGCCGGATCCTCTCGAACCCGCCTCGCTGACTGTGCAGCGACGCCAGTCGGTGCACAGTCAGCGGGGCCTCGTCCGTCTCATCTGCCAAAATCCGTGTAATCCGTGGTAAACACCCGCTCGGTCGAACAGGCAGGCAATTAACACCCCAACCCCCGCCCGACACCTCCGTTCCCTCCGTTGCCTCCTGTGAAATTGCCTTGGCCGGCGGACGGGCCCTGAACTTTCAAGTTTGCGCCGCAGGCGGCCGGCATTTCGCGGCTTGCGCTTCGCGCGCGGGACGCGCGATAACTTTTCGCGAACGGCGCGCTGTCGTGCCCTTCACCCGACCCCACCCCTGCATGGCAGTCGCACTCTCCCGGCAAAAGCTCCTGCGCGAGTGGAAGCTCTACCTGTTCGTGGTTCCCTCGCTGGCGCTGGTGCTGATCTTCGCGTACTTCCCGGCGACCAGCGCGGTCTACCACAGCTTCTTCGAATGGGCGGGCGGTGACACCAAGCAGTTCATCGGCTCCGACAATTTCCGCCGCGCCCTGCACGACCAGGTCCTGATCGACTCGTTCCTCACCGTCAGCGTCCTGATCGTCTTCAACCTCTTCAAGATGATCCCGTCGATCCTGCTGGCGGTGCTGATCCACCGCCTGCACAGCGACCGCTGGCAGTACCTGTACCGCGTGCTGCTGGTGGTGCCAATGATCGTGCCCGGCCTCGTGACGCTGTTCATCTGGAAGTTTTTCTTCGACCCCAACCTCGGCGTGCTGAACGGCCTGCTCGATTTCACCGGACTAAAAAGCGTGCTGGTGTGGCTCGACCACCTCTTCGGCTGGGGAGTTTTTTACGCCAACGTACCGATCGGCTGGCTGTCGCAGCCGGAGCTGATCCTGCCCTCGCTGTTCATCTGGGGCTTCCCGTGGATCGGAGCCGTGGGCGTGCTCATCTTCCTCGCGGGCCTGCAGTCGATCGGCCAGGAGGTTTATGAGGCAGCCGAGCTCGACGGCGTGGGCCCGATCGGAAAATTCCTCTACATCGAACTGCCGCTGATCCTGACGCAGGTGCGCCTGATGCTGGTGCTGCTGATCGTCGGCACGCTCGGCGGGTACGGCCTGCAGCTCCAGCTGCTCAATGAGTACGGCGGTCCCGGCGGCCGCGGCATGGTGCCGGGCCTCTGGATGTACAACCGCGCGTTCTACGCCGGCGAGTTCGGCTACGCGTGCGCGATCGGCATGATCCTCTTCGCGTTCATCCTGCTGCTCACGTTCATCAACAACCGGTACGTCCGGATCGACAAATGAGCACCACGAACACCCTCGCCGCTCATCGCCGCGACTGGCCAAAGCACCTCTTCATCCTGTGCTTCATCTGTATCGAGCTGTTTCCGCTCTACATGATGTTCCAGGTCTCGTTCAAGGACAACGCCACCTTCATCCGCCAGCCGTGGCTGCCGATCAGCCCGCTGTCGTGGCACTGGGAGAACTGGGTCTTCGCGTTCAAGCTGATCCTGCCGTACATCGCGAACACCGTCTTCGTCGCCGTCACCGGCACCGTCTGCTCGCTCTTCCTCGCCATCCTCGGCGCCTACTTCTTCGCGCGGCACAAGATGCCGTTCAGCGGGATCCTCTGGGCCGCGTTCCTCGCGCTCATGCTCATGCCCAGCGTGGTCAACATCACGCCGCTGTTCATGCTGCTGAAGTCCCTGAAGCTCCTCAACACGCTCTGGGCCCTCGTCCTTGTCGGCATCGCCGGCGGCCAGGTATTCAACATCTTCGTCCTGCGGAATTTCATCGAGGACCTGCCGCGCGATCTCTTTGAGGCCGCCGAGATGGACGGCGCGTCCCACTTCCAGCAGGTGATCAACATCGTGATCCCGATGTCCGGCCCGATCATCGGCACGCTCGCCATCCTCTCCTTCCTCGGCATGTGGAACGACTTCCTCCTGCCGCTGATCGTGCTGCGCGACCAGGACCTCTTCACGCTGGGCGTCGGCCTCATCTACCTCGACGGCGAGTACGTGAAGCAGTGGGGCCAGATCATGGCCGCCTACTTCGTCGCCTCGATCCCGCTCATCATCGTGTTCCTGTTCACGATGCGCCTCTTCGTCCGCGGCCTCTCGGCCGGAGCGATTAAGGGCTAGCCGAGGCGGAGCCTCGGCTAGTCGCAGATCGGAGTTCGCAGTTCGTAGATCGAATGTGGGAGAGGCTCGGTGGAGCGCGGGATAACAACGCGCTGTGCTTCGCGGCCTGAGCTGTTTCTCGTCAGCTGCATTTTGCACGGGCGACCGGGCGTCGGTCTTTCATTTTGCACGAAAGCGATGGTCGCGTTGGTGGCTCTGGACGAAGGCGAAAATCTTAAAACGCTGATGGAAGGTTGGTTGCCCGGTTCACGGTGACCCTTGGCACGTATTTAGGTTCAGGGAGGGGCGTTGGTTCAGCTCAACCCTCTTCCTGCCATGAACTCCACCGCTTCCAGCCCCGTTTCCACCCGCAAGTCCAACCGTTCGGGCAAGTCCGGAACCGACCGGGCGGCGACCTCCGCCGCCGAGGCGCGGGTCGATGCCGACCTCGTGCGCCGCTTCAATGCCGGCGAGCAGTCCGTTTTCACGACGATCATGGAGCGCTACCAGGCGAAGATCTTCACGGTCGCCCACGGCCTGCTCCGCAATCGCGCGGACGCCGAGGAGATCACCCAGGACACCTTCGTGCGCGCCTACCGCGGGCTCGGCCGGTTCCGCGGCGACTCGTCGCTGGCCACCTGGCTCTACCGCATCGCGGTCAACCTCGCGCGCAACCGTTACTGGTATTTCTTCCGTCGCCGCCGTCATGACGCACTGTCGCTCGACTGCTCGCTCGGTGATGAGAACGAGGGCACGTTTTCCGAGTTGGTCGCCGACACCGGCCACGACCCGGCGCAGGAGTCCGCGACGTCGGAGTTCGCGAGCCTGATCGAGGACTGCATGGCAAGGCTCGACGCGCGCCACCGCGAGATCCTGACGCTGCGCAACCTCCTCAACCACTCCTACGAGGAGATCGCCGGCCTCCTGGGCATCAACGTCGGCACGGTGAAGAGCCGGATCGCCCGCGCCCGCGAGAACCTCCGCGAGCTGCTGGCCGAGGCCTGCCCGGAATTCGCCCCGGAGTCCGAGCCCTCCGACTGGTTCCTCCCCGCCCGGGCCCTCTACGGCCGCCCCGCCATCGCCGCCTGCTGAGGGCCGCGGCTCGCCCACCTCCCGTAGCTGCCGAGGTAAGGAGGCTGAGGCTTCACCGGTTCGGCCGCCGCGTTTCGCTCTTCCCTCCAACCCCGCCGCCCGCCTGAATCGGCGGCCGTGTCTGAGGTTGTCACGGTTTCCCCGCTCGCTGCCCGCCGCTTCATGCGCCGGGCGCTGCTGCTCGACTCGCCCGCGCCGGATGTGGCCGCAGCGCTGTCCCACTTGGGCTACGTGCAGATCGACCCGATCAATGTCTGTGGCCGGATGCATGACCATATCCTGCGGCTGCGCGTGGCCGGCTACGGCGAGGGTGACCTGATGCGGCATCTGCACGGTGACGGAACGCCGCTCGCGGCTGAGCGGCGCCTCGCCTTCGAGCATCACCTGCCCACTCCGCAGCAGATCCTGGTCGCGTTTCCCGTGACCGCCTGGCCCCACCTGCTCGCCGCCATGCACGCGCGCACGCGACGCGCGGGCCCATGGTCCGGCCGGCTCACGCCGCGCGAGCGCGAACTCGCCCCGTCGATTCTGGCCGAGCTCGCCGCCCGCGGGCCGCTCGGCTCAGAGGACCTGCACGACGGCCGCCAGGCGCGACGCGTCTGGGGTTCCATGACTCTCGCGAAGTCGACCCTGCAGAAGATGTTCTTCCACGGCCGAGTGCTGATCGCGGCCCGCGACCAGAACCGGCGCCTTTATCACCTGCCAGAACGCGTGCTGCCCGCCGCCGTGCTGAACCAACCCGTGCCCCCGGCCCGCGACACGACCCACTGGCTGGCGCGCACCAAACTCCAGCAGCGGCGGCTCACCACGCTGCTGCGCGACGAGGTCGCGGCGATTGGCGAAGAAGCCCAGCGCGTGAAGATCGAGGGCTGCCCGCCCCTCTACATCTTGAAGGAGGACCTGCCCCATCTGCTCGGCGCCCTCGAGTTGCCACTTTCCCCGCCTCCATCTCCAGATTCAAACGTGCAGCTGCTTGGGCCGCTCGATCCGCTGATCTACGAGCGGAGAGTGACGCGCGGTCTCTGGGATTTTGACTACACGTGGGAGGCCTACACGCCGGCAAAGAAACGCGTACGGGGCCACTATGCGCTCCCGATCCTCGCGGGGTGCGAGTTGGTGGGCCACGTCGACCCCAAAGCCGACCGTGAGCGTCGTCGCCTGCGGGTGGTTTCCCGCCGCGTGCGCCGCGGTCACAAGGTCGCTGGTGCCGTGCGTGAACTGGCTCGTTTCCTTGGATTGCGGTGAGAAACAAGCCTTTTCACAGGAGGGAACGGAGGGAACAGAGCAAGGCTATGGTCTCCGTTCTCTCCGTTATCTCCTGTGCATCGTCCGCGCCAGTTGAAAGGCTGGTTTTGGCGGCGCTCCTGCTCCAAGCTCTTCCCGCGTGAGTTCCGCTGAGCGCAAACCGATCCCGCTGTTGCCGCTGGCCTTCGTCGTCGCCGTCGTGGCGTTCGCCTGGTGGCGGTTCTCCGACAACACGGTCGACAACGATCTCTGGGGTCACGTGCTCTATGGCCAGCGGATGATCGCGCTCGGGCACGTCGAGACCCGCGATCCGTTCAGCTGGACCGCCGGCGGCTCGGCCTGGATCAACCATGAGGTGCTCGCCGAGGTCGCGCTCGGCGGCGTGCACCAGCTGGCCGGCGGCACCGGGTTGTGGCTGCTGTCGGTCGCCACGGCCGTGCTGACGATCGTGATGGCGTGGCGCGAGGTGCGTCGCGAAGTGACGGAGCCGGGCATCGGCCTGACGTTCGCCGCGCTGTTCGCCGTCTCCACGAACGGCATCGCCTCCGGTTTCTCCGCGCGGCCACAGCTGTTCACGATGGTGGCGCTGGTCGTCCTGCTCGGCCAGATGCGCCGGCTCTACGCCGGCAGCCGCGTTCCTCTCATCGTCGTGCCGCTGCTCTGCTGGATCTGGATCAACACCCACGGCGGCGTGCTGGCGGGTCTGCTGCTGTTGGCGATCGCGGCGCTGGTCACGCTCGGCCACCGGTTGACGCCCCAGTTTCGCCTGCTGGCGTATTTCTCGCGGCGCAATTTCGACGAGGAGCGCTACTTCGCCGTGCCGCGGCGCGGCTCGGGCACGCTCTTTCTCACCGCCACGGTCCTGGCGGTGCTCGCTGCGCTCGTTACGCCCTGGGGTCCGGACAGTCTGGGCTGGCTGATCAGCTCGGTCTCGTATCTCAGGCCCGAGATCACGGAGTGGCAGCCGACGCCCATCGACTTTGCCACCCTGCCGTTCTGGTTCATGGTGCTGGTCAGCGTCGCCGCGTGGCTCTGGAGCCGCCGACCGCACCGGGCGTGGGAGGCGGCGGCGCTCGCCGTGCTACTCGTGATGGCCATCCGGCACCAGCGTCACGTGCCGCTGTTCGGCGTGGCCAACCTCGTGCTCACGCCACCGCACCTGCTCGATTTCCTGCGGGGCCTTGCCGGCGGCATTCGCGACCTGCTGGAACGCCTGCGTTCGCTGCGGACCCAGGTGACGCTTTCCATCCTGCTGATCCTGGCGGCGGTCGCGGCGGTGGCGGCGAGCTTCTGGTCCCCGCGCGAGGAGCCCTGGACGATGGAGGTGGAGCGCGACCAGTTCCCGTGCGCCGCGCTCGACTTCCTCGGCGAGCATCCGCTCGACGGCAATCTGCTGGTCTTCTTCGACTGGGGCCAGCAGGCGATGTGGGAGCTGCCGCGCAATCCGGTCTCCTTCGACGGTCGACTCGACACCATCTATCCGCGCGACGTCATCCAGGCCCACTGGCAGTTCTACCGTGGCGACACCTTCGACCCAGCCGTGCTCGATCTCAGCCGCGCCGATGTCGCGCTGCTGCCCACAAATCGTGGCGGTATGATCCTGCTGCGACGCCTGGGCTGGACGCTGGTCTACACCGACCCGCTGGCGTCGGTGCTCGTGCGACGCGTGGACCAGTACCCCGACCTCGCCACCATGACGTTGCCGGTGCGCGGGGGATCGGAGGCCGTCAGCGGCCGCGAGCCATTCCCCGCCGAGCCCTCGGCGCGGGCCAATCCGGGGAATTTGTGAGGAGCGGTAAGCGGTAGGCTTTAGGCTGTAGGCGCTAGGCTCTAGGCGACGGAGGTGCGGGAGATTTCTTGGCCACGGATTTCGCCGAATTTCGGCGGATGGTTCGGTCCGACGCCTCAATGCCACCGGATCGTCTCCGATGGCCGAGCGGACCTAGCCTGGCGCGCAGCGCAAGGCGACGGTCCGCGAGGAATCGTCCGTCTCACCCGCGAAAATCCGCGTCATCCATGGTCAAGTTCGGGCCGAATCAACCCACCAGCCCCGTCGCAGCCCCCGACCCGCCTCGTTGAGTCATTTTCTCCGTGCACCTTGCGCGCGGCTCGACGTAATCGAGCGGCTTCATGCCCGCCGCGTCCGACCTGCACCAGCTCCTCAAGCGCACCTTTGGCTACAGCGCGTTTCGTCCGCTCCAGCAGGAGATCATCGAGGCCACTCTCGCCGGCAAGGACGTCTTCGCGCTGCTCCCCACCGGCGGCGGAAAATCCCTCTGCTTCCAGCTGCCTGCGCTCGCGCGTCCCGGTCTTACGGTGGTTGTCTCGCCGCTGATCGCCCTGATGAAGGACCAGGTCGACGCCCTCCAAGCGAGCGGCATCGCGGCGACCTTCCTCAACTCCTCCCTCGGCGCCGACGAGTCCCGCGCCCGCCTGCGGGGACTGCACCGCGGCGAGTTCAAACTCCTCTACGCCGCGCCCGAGCGGCTCATGCTCGAGGGCTGGGCGGAGAATCTCCGGGCCTGGAAAGTCTCCTGCCTCGCGATCGACGAGGCGCACTGTGTCTCCGAATGGGGCCATGACTTCCGGCCGGAGTACCGCCAGTTGACCAAGCTCCGCGCCGCGCTGCCCCAGGTGCCGGTCATGGCCGTCACCGCCACGGCCACCGACCGCGTGCGGCGCGACATCACCACGCATCTCCAGCTCCGGGAGCCCGCGACGTTCGTCGCGAGTTTCAACCGCCCGAACCTCACCTACCGGGTCATCCCCAAGGACGAGCCGCTCAAGCAGGTCATCAACTTCGTCCGGCCGCGGGAGCACGAGAGTGGGATCATCTACTGCGCCAGCCGCGCCACCACCGAGCGGGTGGCCGAGGCGCTGGCCGGCCGCGGGTTTGCCGCCCGGCCGTATCACGCCGGCCTCACCGCCGAGGAGCGCGCGGCGAACCAGGAGAGTTTCCTGCGCGACGACACCCGCATCATCTGCGCGACCATCGCGTTCGGCATGGGCATCAACAAGCCCAACGTCCGGTGGATCATCCATCACGACCTGCCGAAGAACATCGAGGGCTATTACCAGGAGACCGGCCGCGCCGGCCGCGACGGCCTGCCGGGCGACTGCCTGCTGCTGTTCAGCGCCGGCGACATCGCCAAGCAAACCCACTTCCTCGACGAGATCACCGATGCGCAGGAGCAGCAGGTGGCCCGCGCGCAGCTCCGGCAGATCGTGCACTACGCCGAGAGCGCCGGCTGCCGGCGGTCGGAGTTGCTCGGCTATTTCGGCGAGACCTTCCCCCTCGACAACTGCGGCGCCTGCGACAATTGCCTCGAGCCCCGGGAAACCTACGACGGCACCATCGCCGCGCAGAAATTCCTGTCGTGCGTCTACCGCATCACGCAGCACAGCGGATTCAGCGTCGGGATGAACCACCTCACCGAGGTCCTCACCGGCGCCGGCACCGACAAGATCCGCCGCTGGGGTCACGACCGGCTCACCACCTATGGCATCGGCGCCGAGTTCAATCGGCCGCAGTGGACCGCTGTCGGCCGCGAGTTGCTGCGCCTCGGTTACCTCGCCGTGGCCGCCGGCGAGTACGCCACGCTCGAGCTCACCGCCGAGGGACGCGACCTCCTCCGGACCCGGGGGTCCGTCACCCTGACCAAGCCCATGCTCACGCCCAAGCTCCGCCGCGTGGTGCACCGCGAGGGCGAGGTCGAGTGCGACGAGATTCTGTTCGAGCGTCTGCGCACCCTGCGCAAGCGGCTCGCCGACGAACGTCGCGTGCCGGCCTACATCGTCTTCGGCGACACGACCCTGCGGGCCATGGCGCGCTACTACCCCGACCGCCTCGCTGCGATGGAAGGCATCCCGGGCATGGGCGAAAAGAAACGCGCCGAATTCGGCGAGATCTTCGCCGCCGAGATCGCAAGCTACCTCGCAACGAACTCCAGGCAGTCGTTCGCGTAGGAGACCTGATCTCTCACAGGAGATAACGGAGGTCGCGGAGGACAAAACCTCCGTTTCCTCCGTTGCTTCCTGTGATACCGCCCTACTGCGTCCGCTTGAACCAGACCGACATCGCGGCCAGGCCGCGGTTGTTCCAGCTGTAGTACGGAATCGCGGTGAAATGCTCGGCGCCGTCGGTCACGGCCAGCGTTGTCACGCCACCCAGCAGCGCAGGCTCCGGGCGGGCCTCAAAGGTCGCCCGTGACGAGAGCGTCAGCGTGGCGGGCGCCGGGTTGTCCGGCGTGCCTTCGGCGCAGTAGAGCACCGGGCCGCGCTCCACCGCGACCGTGCCTTGGACGGCCGCGATCTTCGGGTTTCCGTGCACGACCCGCACCGGCATCGGCAGGTCGAGCTCGACGGTGTCGCCGGCTTTCCACTCGCGTTCGATCACCGCGAAACCGTGGTCCAGCGTCGGGGTCAGCGTCTGGCCTCCCACCCGGATGCTCCACGCCGCGGCGGCAGGATCGTCATAGGCGTACAAGTCTGACGGCACCGGCGCGCCGCGCACCCAGCCGGGAATGCGCACCCGGAGGGCGAAGGTCTGGGGTTTCGCCGGGCTGACCGTGAGCTTCACCCGGCCCTGCCACGGATAGTCGGTCTCCTGTTTCACCGTCACCTTTCCACCATCCACCGCGACCTCGCCCTCGCTGGCCGCAAAGAAATTCACGTAGAGCGAGCGGTCGCGCACCGCGTAGAAGTAGCCCGTGATCGCCGCGGTCGTGCGCATCAGGTTTGGCGGACAGCACGCGCAGCCGAACCACGGGGCCCGGCCGGCGAACCCGTGGTTGAACTTCGCCGCGCCGTCATACACCAGCGGGTTTGGATAGAAGAAGCGGTCGCCCGTGAGCGACGAGCCGCTGATGAACCCGTTGAAGGTCACGCGCTCCAGCACGTCGAGGTACTTCGCGTCGCCCGTCAGCAGAAACATGCGGTGGTTCCACATCATGAACGCGATCGCCGCGCAGGTCTCGTTGTAGCCGTCGTTCGGCAGCTCGTAGTCCGCGCCGTACGCCTCGCCGTCGCGCCGCGCGCCCACGCCGCCCGTCAGGTACATCTTCCGGTTCGCGGTGCTCTCCCAGATCCGCGTGATGGCGCCCACGTACCGCGCGTCACCCGTCAACGCCGCGATGTCCGCCATGCCGGCGTACATGTAGTTCGCCCGGACCGAATGGCCGACGGCCTCGGTCTGGTTGATGATGAGCTCGTGCTGCTGGCTGTAGGCCTTGCCGCCCGGGCCGCGCGCCTCGAGGAAGATCTGCGCGAGCTCAAGCCAGCGCGCGTCGCCCGTGACGCGGTAGAGTTTCGCCAAGCCCATCTCGATCACTTGGTGGCCGGGCGCGATGCGGAGTTTCCGGTCGCCGAAGTCGTGCCACACCAGCTCGGCGCTGCGCAGGCAGACATCGAGGAGCGTGCGCTTGCCCGTGGCCTGATAGTACGCCACGCCGGCCTCGTAGAGGTGGCCGAGATTGTAGAGCTCGTGACTCAGGTCGGGGTCCTTCAGCCAGCGCTTCGGGTCGATCCACTCGTGCGCCGGCGTGTCGGGGTGCATCGTGCGGAAGGTGTAGAGGTAGCCATCCGGCTCCTGCGCCGCGGCAATGCGCGCGATGCACGCGTCGAGCTGCGCCTCGAGCGCCGGGTCGCGCTTGAGGCTCAGGGTGTAGGCCGCGCCCTCGATGACCTTGTAGACATCGGAATCGTCAAACGGGTAGATCGTGGCCGGCTTGTTCTGGAACGTCTTCTCGCCCGCCGCCCGGCGCCGCAGCGTCTCGGCCGCGAGGTCGAAGTTCTTCATCCGGCCCGTCTCCTCGCACTGGCGCAGCGCGAACGGGACCGTCACGGTGCGGTTCACCTCCTGCCGGGATTGCCAGAATCCGCCGGTCACGCGCACGGCGGTGAACGGGACGGGCTGTACGGGATAGTCCTTGGCCGGCGCCGGCGCGCTCAGCGCCGACAGGGCCACCAATGGGGTCACGAGGCGGGACGACATGGGGAGTGGAAGCCAGCGCATGTTCCTACGCCGGGGCGGCAGGTCCATTCGAATCGCTGCGAACAATCACGTTGGGCGCTCCCGCCTACCGCAGGAACAGCTTGTAGGCCTGGTTCTCGGTCTCGTCCGTGTAGCGGTAGCCCAGCGTCTTGAGGAACGACTGGAATTCGGACTGCTCGGCCGGCGGCACCTGAAGTCCCACGAGCACGCGACCGTAGTCGGCGCCGTGGTTGCGGTAGTGGAACAGGCTGATGTTCCAGTTCGGCGACATGGCGTTGAGGAAGTTCATCAGCGCGCCCGGTCGCTCCGGGAACTCGACCCGGAGCACGAGTTCGTTGTGCGCGAGGGCGGACCGGCCGCCGACCATGTGCCGGAGGTGCAGCTTCGCCATCTCGTCGCTCGTGATGTCGAGCGTCTTAAAGCCGTGCCGGGTGAAATGGGCGGCGATGCGCCGACTCTCGGCGCGCCCGCCCGTCATCTGGATGCCCACGAAGATGTGCGCCGATGCGGCGTCCGCGATGCGGTAATTGAACTCGGTGACGTTGCGGTGCCCGATCAGCGCGCAGAAGCGCCGCAGGCTGCCGGGACCCTCCGGGATCGTGACTGCGAACACGCCCTCGCGGTGCTCGCCGACCTCGGCACGCTCGGCGACGAAGCGCAGGCGGTCGAAGTTGAGGTTCGCACCGCCGGCGACCGCCGCGAGCGTGGCGCCCTTGAGCCGGTGCCGCTCGACAAACGCCTTCGCGCCAGCGACCGCCAGCGCGCCCGCCGGCTCGAGCACGGCGCGGGTGTCTTCGAACACGTCCTTGATCGCCGCGCAGATGTCGTCGGTGTCGACCCGCACCACCTCGTCGAGGTAGCGCCGGCACAGGCGGAAGGTCTCCTGCCCCACCTGCTTCACCGCCACGCCATCGGCAAAGAGGCCGACATGGTCCAGCCGCACGCGCCGGCCGGCCTTGAGCGACTCGTACATCGCGGCCGAGTCGTACGGCTCGACGCCGATGACCCGGATCTTCGGGTTCACCCGTTTCACGTATGCCGCCACGCCGGCGGCAAGGCCGCCGCCGCCGATCGCGATGAAGATCGCGTGCAACGGGCCGGGATGCTGCTGGAGAATCTCCATCGCGATCGTGCCCTGACCGGCGATGACATCGGGATCGTCGAAGGGATGGACGAACGTCAGGCCCTTTTTCTGCTCGAGCTCCCGCGCGTGGGTGTTGGCTTCGTCGAAGGTGTCGCCGAAGAGCACGACCTCGCCGCCGCGGGCCTTCACCGCCAGCACCTTCACCTGGGGCGTGGTCACCGGCATCACGATCACCGCCCGGCCCCCCAGGCGTTTCGCCGCCAGCGCCACGCCCTGGGCGTGGTTGCCCGCCGAGGCGCAGATGACGCCGCGACGCAGCAGCTCCGGCGGAAGCTGGGCCATCTTGTTGTAGGCGCCGCGCAGCTTGAACGAGAACACGCTCTGGGTGTCCTCCCGCTTCAGCAGCAGGGTGTTGTTGAGGCGGGCCGAGAGATTGGCGGCCTTTTCCAGCGGGGTCTCCCGGGCGACATCATAGACGCGGGACGTCAGGATCTTCTGGAGATAGTCGGTCATGGGCGGTCGGAGGCATACCCCCTCCGGAGGGGTGGGTCTGACGACAAAAACCCGCGGTGTCCATGCGGATTTTCCGGCCCTTCCGGCCCTTTAGCCGCGGGCGGGATGGCCGAGCTGCCCGTGCAGCCAGCGGGCGGTCTCCAGCAGCGAAGGGCCGTCGTGAATGACGTTGCGGCCGCGGGCGATGCCCGACTCCACCAGCCGGAACGGCCAGCGCTGCTCCCACCCGCGCTCCTGCCGCCAGGCCGCGACATCGAGCGGATGGTCGTCTTCCTCGTGAAACAGCAGCACCACGTCGGGGCGCTCCCGCTCCACCGCGGCCAGATCCAGCCTGACATAACCCTCCGGCAGATGACCCCAGAGATTGGTGCCGCCGGCCAGCTCGATCAGATCGTGGATAAACGTCAGCCCGCCAATCATGCGCCCGTGGCGGCCGAACCAAAGTTCCGCGTAGACCCGCGGCCGATTCTTCGGCGCCATCGCGCGCAGCGCCGCCGCCTCCGCCTCCATCCGGGCCGTGAGCGCGTGGGCGGCGGGCATCGCGTCGAACAGCGCGCCGAGCCGGCGGATGTTCTCCAGCACGCCGGCAAAACTGTCCGGGAGCGGCAGCACATACACCGGCCAGCCGGCTGCGGCCAGACGTCGCGCCACGCCCAGTTGCACCCCGCCCGTCACCAGCACCAAGTCCGGCTTCAGCGCCGCGAACACCGCCTCATCCGCCCAAAGGTAGTCGCCCACCACGGGACGAGTCCCCGGGTCGACGTAGCGCGAACAATAGCGCGAGACACCGGCGACCTGATCTGCCAGGCCCATCGCCCACAACGCTTCGGTCCAACCGGCCACCAGGCTCACCGCCCGGCGCGGTCGCGCCGGCAGCGTGACCAGGCGGTCCAGCGGTTCGCAGTGGAGGCTCCGGGAATCGATGCTCACGGTAGAAACAGGGTCAGCCCCGTCTCCTGGCGCGCCTGCACGCCGAAGACCTCGCGCAGCAGCTCCGGTGTGAGCACCGCCTCAGGCGGCCCAACCGCCCGGAGCCGGCCGGCGTGCAGCACCACCACGACGTCGAGGCAGGTGGCCACGCGCAGGTCGTGGAGCGAGAACACCAGGGTCGCGCCCGCGTGCGTCAGTTCGCGACCCAGCTGGAGCACCTCAAGGGAGTGACGCGGGTCGAGAGCCGCGAGGGGTTCGTCCCACAGGTGGATGGATGCCCCGGTCGCGAGTGCGCGGGCCAGGAGCACGCGGTGCTTTTCGCCGCCGGACAGCTGGTCCACGGGACGGTCCGCCACCTTGGCCAGGTCAAAACGCGCCAGCGCGGCGTCCACGCCCACCTCGTCATCACCGTGGGCGAAGCGGCCCTGCGCGACGACAGCGCGGACGGAGAAGCCAAATTCGAAATGCGCCTCCTGCGGCACCCAGGCCGTGGTGCGCCCGCGCTCGATGA
Source organism: uncultured Opitutaceae bacterium (assembly GCA_964471615.1). Classification (GTDB taxonomy): domain Bacteria; phylum Verrucomicrobiota; class Verrucomicrobiia; order Opitutales; family Opitutaceae; genus Opi-474. The sequence goes on along the minus strand of CAYYGV010000026.1, from coordinate 20,573 downwards.
GCGGCACGCGCGGCAGCGGCCGGCCGTGCCACTTCACCTCGCCCGTGTGCGGCAACAGCCCACCCATCACCTGCAGCAGCGTGGACTTGCCCGAGCCGTTGGGCCCGACCACGCCGGCGAGCTGACCGGGGCCGAGCTCCAGCGTGACTGGCTCGAGGCGGCCCGGGACCGACACTTGATGAACGTCCAGCGCTCTCATGGTTTCCTCCTCAGGAGCCACAGGAAGAACGGCCCGCCGACCAGGGCCGTCACGATTCCGAGGCGCAGCCCGCCCGCCGCGCGTCCCATCAGGTCGCACGCCACCACGAACGCTCCGCCGCCCACGATCGCGAGCGGCACGAGCCGCCGGTGCTCCGGTCCGACCAGCAGCCGCAGGATGTGGGGCACCACCAGGCCGACGAACCCGACCGTGCCCGCCACCGCCGTGGCCAGCGCCGTCATGAGCGTCGCCAGCGCCAGCAATTTCCGGTGCAGCGAAACGACGTTCACCCCGAGGCTCTGCGCCTCCCGCCAGCCGAGGCTCAGCAGGTCCATCTGCCGGCCGAGCGGCCAGAGCAGCACCGCGCCCAGCAGGATCGGGGCGGCCATTGCCACGTGCTCCCACGTGCGATCCTCGAGTCCGCCCAGGAGCCAGAACAGGATCTGCGCGTTGCGCTCGTAGGTCAGCGCAGCCTGGGACAGGACATAGCTGGTCACCGCCCCGAGCAGCGCGTTGAGCGCGATGCCGGCGAGCAGCAGCCGCTCGGGTCCCGCGCCCTGCCGGGCCAGCACCACCACCGCGCCGGTCGCGACCAGCGCGCCCGCGACAGCCGCCATGGGCACAAACATGAAATTCACCGAGGCCCAGCCCAGCCCGATCGCAATCACCGCGCCGGCGGTGCCGCCGCTGCTCACGCCCAGCAGGTCCGGGCTCGCGAGGCTGTTGCGGAAATAGGCCTGCATCACCAGGCCGCTCGCCGCCAGCGCCCCACCCACGAGGAGCGCGACGCAGAGGCGCGGCAGGCGAATCTGCCAGAGAATCGTGGCCGCGAAGTCGTCGCGACGCAGCAGGCCGTCAATGATGCGTCCCGGCCCCAGCAGCACGTCGCCCACCCCGAGGGAAATCACCGCAAGCACCACCACGCTCACGAGCAGGAGCGGCAGTGCCAGACGGGCGGGCAGGATCGGCTTCATCGTGCGGAATCCCGGAAGCAGTCGGGATGGAGTTGGCGGGCGATCGTCTCGTAGGCGTGGATCCGGAGATGCGTCACGCAGCCGAGCGCCCACGCATCGAGGAGCGCGACTCGGCGCGCCCGGACCGCGGGCAGGTAGGCATACGGCGGAAGCTTGAGGTACGGCTCGATCGCCTCGTTGGCGCTGTTGCCGCCCAACACGACGTACTCGACCGGCCACTGGAGCATGGCCTCGTTCGGCGGGGCGGAATGGCCGACTAAGTGCCCAAGCGTCGTAGCCAGATTCTCGGCGCCGGCGAAGTCACAGATGTCCTGGAACGTCGTCTCAGCACCAGCGATGATGCCGTAGGTGGACGGCGCGATGACTCGCACCGGGCGCGTCCCTTGCAGGCGACGGTGGAGGTCCGCGAGCCGCGTGCGACAATCGGCGATGACGGCTTCCGCGCGGTCCTTGGCCGCGGCATCACCCAACGCCGCCGCGAGCCGGCGGAGATTCGCGAACGCATCCTCGATCGTGCGGTAATGATCGAAGACCAGCACCGGCACCCCGGCCCGGCGGACCTGCTCCACCAACTCGGCCCGGCTGTAATCGCTGAAGAGCACAAGCGTCGGCCGGAACCGCAGGATTGTCTCGGCATCGCCCTGCGCGATCTTTGGATAAGCCGCCGCTTCCCGCGCGACCCCGGAGAATACCGGGTCGCGCGCCAGGTGGCTGAGCGCCGCGATCTGCGCCGGCGCCGCCACCGCGAGCAGCATCTCATCCGTCCCGACCGTCTGCGACACGATCCGCACCTCGCCCGCGCGGCCCGGCAGGGCGGCGGCGAGGAAAAGGACGGCGAGGAGACGGAGCAGGTTCACGGGGATGGACAATGACGGCGGGTTCAGAAGCGCCAGTCGAGACCGACGTATCCCGCCCGGCCCGGCGACGGGAAGCCGTTCACGGCCTCGTACTTTTCGCCGAGGGCGTTCTCGAGGCGGACGCGGACATCGAGGTCCGGACGCACGCGCCACGCGGCGTAGATCCGCGCAACCGTGAAGTTCTCACCGTTGACCGTCATGTAGGTCGCCGCGTCGACATCCTCGCGGTCCAGCACCACGGTGACACCCGCGCCGAGGGTGAACGCCGACCCGATCTCCTGCCGGAGGTCGGCGCCGACCTGGTTCCGGGGACGGCGGAGCAGCCGCTGGCCGGTGATATCGTTCGTCGCCTCGAGCCACGTGTGGGCGAGCTCGAATCGCGTGTGCGAGGCGAGGTTCAGCTGGAGGCTGGTCTCGAGCCCATGCGTGCGGGCGCGGCCGACGTTTCGCACGGTGGCGGGAAAGACCATGAAGTCGTAGTCGATCAGGTTGTCGTAGCGGGAGTCGAAGAGCGTCACCGCCAGCAGCCCCTGCTTGTCGGGCAGCGTGAGGTCGAAGCCCGCGTCCCAGCCCTTCGCCTTCTCGGGTCCGAGGGTCGGATTGCCGACGTAGTAGGCCGACGTGCCGTAGAGATCGAGAAAGCTGGGGGGACGGAAGGCCGTGCCGTAGCTGGCGCGGAACTTGAGCTGGCGCGGGACGGCATTCCAGGCCACCGCCGCGCGGCCAGTCGCCGCGTTGCCGAAGGTGCCGTAGTCGTCGTTGCGCAGGCCGACAGTCAGGAACAGATCGTCGGCGAGCTTCACCTCATCCTGCGCGAAGAACGCGACCAGCGACTCGCTGCGATCAATGTTGCCGAAGCCTGTGTTGCGGGTGGCGGAGTGATCGGCCGTGGTGCCGAAGGTCACGCGGTGCCCGGCCAGCCCGGTCCAGGTCGACTGGCCGTCAAACACGATGCGCTTGGTCTGGTTGTAGGTGTTCGACGGCGGCGTGGCATACGGCGGATTCGGCAGCGGGTTGTCGGAGACCAGCTTGCGGTACTGTCCACCGAGAATCAGGTGGATGTTCCAGTCGGCCGCGGGCCGGAGATCGGTGAAGATCGTTGCGAGCATGATCTGCTCGCGGTCGGTGTTGTTCGGGTCGTTCGTGAACCGGTCGCCGGGCGACTCGTACCGGCCTTGGTAACCGCGGACCGTGGCGCCGAGGCTGGCTGACGGATTGAGGTCACGGTCGAGCCGCAGCGCGAAATTCGCGTGCGTGAACGTATTGTCCGGTCGGTCGTTGTCGGTGTGGCCGGCAGCCAGGTTGAACGCATAGGCGGAATCGCCCGATTGGCCCTGGGCCGACAGGACGGCGTCGGTGGTACCGAAGCTGCCACCCTCGACCGAGAGCGCGCCCGAGCCGGCGCCGCTGCCGCGGTCCTGGCGGAGGGCGATCACGCCGCCGAGGGCCTCGCCGCCGTAGAGCGAACTCTGGGGCCCGCGGACGATCTCGACGCGCTCCTGCGCGCCGAGCATCGCGCCACCGATGATATTGAAATACTCGGTGTTGGCGTCGTTGAAGCGGATGCCGTCGATCAGCACCAGCGTGTGGTTGGAGTTGGAGCCGCGGGCGAACAGCGAAGTCACGCCGCCCGTCTGGCCAGTGGTGGCGTAGGGCAGGCCGGGCTGCGTGCCCAGCGCCGAGAGCAGGTCATACTGCTGTCGGGCCGCGAGGTCGGCGGCAGTGACAACGCCGCTCGCCGAGGCGAGCTGGGCGAAGGACACCGGCACGCGCGTGGCGGTGGTGATGAATGGCGCAAGCTGCTCGGCCGGGCCGGCAGGAGCCTGCGCGCAGGCGACGGCCGCGAGGCCGAGTTGGAGGACGACAAGGGCGAGGCGCGGGTGGCGCGCCGGAGTGGGAACGGACATGGATCTCTGCTGTTGATCTCGGCAAGAGCAGAGAGCCGCGGCTTGGGCGCCGGGGACCGACCACTCTCACCTTCATTTTGCGATGAAGTTTGCGGAATCGGCCGGCGGACTGACATGTCCGCCGACTGTTCGCGTGAGTCTCCCGGGGCAGATATTCGGACTCCGCATTTGTGCCCGTCGCGCCCGGGCCGCCCGGAACCGGACCCTTTGGTCCCGCCCCGCGCCTCCCGCGCGCGCCGCGCGCCTCGCTCCCTGGCCTTCATCCGCACTTGCGTGCCGACTGGCTTTCCCGCCGGGTCTGACCGGCGGCAGGAGTTGGTGATGCGATACCGCAGCGCAACTGTGGCCGATTCTCACGGCCTTCCCTGTAACCCAAGAGTTTCGAAAAGAACGCCAGACGCGCGAACCCTTGGGTGCCGCCAACGCGCCATGCAAGCAAACTCATTATATCAACGGATACAGATGCATCGATATGTGTCTTGCAATTGGCTCGAACGTCGTCTGTCCTCCCCTCCTCGTTCCGCCATGCCGACCGCCGCCCCTACCCCGTCCGCCTCGACCGCCGCCGTGCGCGAGCTGCTGGCGCGCCGCATCGCGATCCTCGACGGGGCGATGGGGACGATGATCCAGGCGCGGAACCTCACCGAGGTTGATTTCCGCGGCACACGGTTCGCGTCCCACGGCCAGGACCTGCGCGGCAACAACGACCTGCTCTGCCTCACGCGGCCAGACGTGATTGAGTCCATTCATGCGGCTTATTTCGACGCCGGCGCCGATCTGGTGGAGACCAACACCTTCAACGCGAACGCGATTTCCCAGGCCGATTATCATCTGGAGCCGCTCGTCGCGGAGATGAATCTCGCCGCGGCCCAAATCGCGCGCCGGGCGGCGGACCGGGCGACAGCCCGCCTCGGCCGGCCCTGCTTTGTCGCCGGCGCCCTCGGGCCGACCAACCGCACCGCCTCAATGTCGCCGGACGTGAACCGGCCCGATTTCCGCGCGGTGACGTTCGACGGGCTGGTCGCGGCCTACCTGGAACAGGCCCGCGCGCTGGCCGCCGGCGGCGTCGACCTGCTGCTGGTCGAAACGATCTTCGACACGCTCAACGCCAAGGCCGCGATCTTTGCGCTCGAACAGCTCTTCGACGAGACCGGCGCGCGCCTGCCCGTGATGATCTCTGTAACCATCACGGACGCCTCGGGCCGCACGCTGTCGGGCCAGACCATCGGCGCGTTCTACCACAGCATCCGGCACGCGCGACCGCTGGCGGTCGGCATCAACTGCGCCCTGGGCGGCGCGCAGATGCGTCCCTACCTCGAGGAACTCGCGGGTCTCGCGGAGTGCCATGTCAGCTGCTACCCGAACGCCGGCCTCCCGAACGCCTTTGGCGGCTACGACGAGACCCCCGCCGACATGGCCCGCGTGCTCGGCGAATTTGCGGCGCAGGGCTGGCTCAACGTGGTCGGCGGGTGCTGCGGCTCGACCCCGGCGCACATCGCCGCCATCGCGGCCGCCGTGAAAAACGCCGCGCCGCGTCGCGTGCCCGCGCCGCCCGCCGCGCTCCGCCTCAGCGGATTGGAGGCCCTGACCGCGCCATGAACTCCGCCGCCTCCCAGTTCCTCGTCATCGGCGAGCGCACCAACATCACCGGCTCGCCGAAGTTCGCGCAGGCGATCAAGGCCGGCGCGTGGGACGCGTGCCTCGCCATCGCCCGGCAGCAGGTGGAAAACGGCGCGAACATCATCGACATCAACGTCGACGAGGCGCTCATCGACGGCGAGGCGACGATGGTCCGGTTCCTCAACCTCATCGCCGCGGAGCCCGAGATCGCGCGGGTGCCGGTGATGCTCGACTCGTCCAAGTGGACCGTCCTCGAGGCCGGCCTGAAATGTCTCCAGGGCAAGGGCATCGTGAACTCGATCTCGCTGAAGGACGGCGAGGCCGAATTCCTCCGCCGGGCCCGGCTGGTCCAGCGCTACGGCGCCGCCGCGGTCGTGATGGCCTTCGACGAGCAGGGCCAGGCCGCGACCCGCGACGACAAGGTCCGCATCTGCACGCGGGCCTACCGCCTCCTGGTCGACGGCCTGGGCTTCGCTCCGGAGGACATCGTGTTCGATCCCAACATCCTCACCGTCGCCACGGGCATCGAGGAGCACAACGCCTACGCGCTCGACTTCTTCGAGGCCACGCGGGTGATCAAGGCCACCCTGCCCGGCGCCAAGGTGTCCGGCGGCGTGTCCAACGTCTCGTTCTCGTTCCGCGGCAACAATCCGGTGCGCGAGGCGATCCACACGGTCTTCCTTTACCACGCGATCCGCGCCGGCCTCGACATGGCCATCGTCAACGCCGGCATGCTCGGAGTCTACGCGGAGATCCCGGCCGACCTCCGCGAGCGCGTCGAGGACGTGCTGCTGAACCGGCGGCCCGACGCGACGGAGCGCCTGGTGGCGTTCGCCGACGCCCTCAAGGCCGCCGGGGCCGGCACGACCAAGTCCGAGGCGCGCGAGGATCTGGCCTGGCGGAGCCAGCCGGTCGAGGACCGGCTGGTGCACGCCCTGGTCAAGGGCATCGACACCCACATCGAGGCGGACACCGAGGAGGCCCGGGCCAACCACGCGAAGTACCCGCGGCCGCTGCACGTGATCGAGGGGCCGCTGATGGACGGCATGCGCGTCGTCGGCGACCTGTTCGGCGCCGGCAAGATGTTCCTGCCGCAGGTCGTGAAGTCGGCGCGGGTCATGAAGAAGTCCGTCGCGTACCTCACCCCGTTCATGGAGGAGGAGAAACGGCGGCTGCTCGCCGGCGGCGGCACGGCCCGGACCCAGGGCAAGGTCGTCCTCGCCACCGTGAAGGGCGACGTCCACGACATCGGCAAGAACATCGTCGGCGTCGTCCTCGCCTGTAACAACTACGAGGTCGTCGACCTTGGCGTGATGGTGCCGTGCGAGCGGATCCTGACCACCGCGCGCGAGCAGCAGGCGGACCTCATCGGCCTTTCGGGCCTCATCACGCCGTCGCTCGACGAGATGGTCCACGTCGCGCGTGAGATGCAGCGCACCGGATTTGAGCTGCCGCTCCTGATCGGCGGCGCCACCACCAGCGCCGCCCACACCGCGGTGAAGGTGGCCCCGGAATACACCGCACCCGTGGTCCACGTCCTCGATGCGTCGCGGGTGATCGGCGTCGTGTCCGCGCTGCTCAGCCCGACCGCCCGGGTGGCGTTCGCCGCCGAAAACCGGGCGAAGCAGGACCGCCAACGCACCGAGTTCAGCCAGCGCCGCGCCGCCCGCCCGCTCCTCTCACTGGCCGCCGCCCGCGCCCGCCGCGAGGTGTTCGACTGGGCGGCCGTCGACATCCCGCGACCCGAGTTTCTCGGCCGCCGGGTCTTTTCCACCACGGCCGGCGAGACGCCCGGCGCCCTGCCCCTGGCGCTCGACGAGATCGCCCGCTACATCGACTGGGGTCCGTTCTTCTCCGCGTGGGAGCTGCACGGCCGGTTCCCCGACATCCTGCGGGACCCGGTAGTCGGCGCCGAGGCGACCAAGCTCCACGCCGATGCGCAGGTGCTGCTCGCGCGGATCATCGCCGAGCGACGGTTCACGGCCAAGGCCGTCCTCGCCTTCTGGCCCGCCAACGCCACCGGCGATAGCGTCGAGGTCTACGCCGACGAGCAGCGGAGCCGGGTGATCGAGACGTTTCACTTCCTCCGCCAGCAGCACGAGAAACCCGCGGGCCAGTTCCAGCACTGTCTCGCGGACTATGTCGCCCCGCGCGACTCCGGCCGGCTCGACTACCTCGGCGGTTTCGCCGTCACCAGCGGCCACGGCGTCGAGGCCTTCGCGCAGGAGTTCGCCGCGCGGCACGACGATTACTCGGCGATCATGGTCAAGGCGCTCGGCGACCGGCTGGCCGAGGCGCTGGCCGAGCTGCTGCACCACCGGGCCCGCGAGTTCTGCGGCTACGGCCGCACGGAAAACCTCGCGATGCCCGACCTCATCCGCGAGCAGTACCGGAGCATCCGGCCCGCACCCGGCTATCCCGCGTGTCCCGACCACACGCAGAAGCCGCCGCTGTTCGCCCTGCTCGACGCGACGGCCGCGACGGGCATCACGTTGACCGAAAGCCAGGCGATGGTCCCGGCGAGCAGCGTGAGCGGGTTCTATTTCAGCCACCCTTCCGCCAAGTACTTCGCCGTCGGCAAGCTCGGGGCCGACCAGATTGAGGACTACGCCGCGCGCCAGGGCCGCCCGCGCGCCGAGGTGGAAAAGTGGCTCGCGCCCTACCTCGACTACGACCCCGCGTAGCCGGGTCTATCCCCCGCCAGTCGGCGCTTCGTGACCTTCGTGTCCTTCGTGGCAAGGGCACGACCCGTGCCCGGTTTCACCGCGCTAATCAGCCCAGCCGCTCGCGTCCGTGCGGCGCCGAGAAATCCAGGACCGGACCTAGCGGCACGATGCGGGTCGGGTTGATGTCGTCGTGCGTGAAGTAGTAGTGCCGCTTGATGTGGTCCAGGTTCACGGTGCCCGCGATGCCCGGCTGCTGGTAGAGATCGCACAGGTAGCCCTGCAGGACCGGATAATCCGCGATCCGACGCAGGTTGCACTTGAAGTGTCCGAAATAGACGGCGTCGAAGCGCACCAGCGTGCAGAACAGCCGCCAGTCGGCCTCGACCGGCTGCCGGCCGAACAGGAAGCGCCGCGTGGTGAGCCGCGCCGCGTACTCGTCGAGCGCCGCAAACACGTCCCGACACCCGCGCTCGTACGCCGCCTGCGTCGTGGCGAACCCGGCGCGGTAGACGCCGTTGTTGATCCGCTCGTAAATGTCCGCCGCCACCCGCCGGTGCTCTTCCTCGATGGCGGCAGGGAACAGCACCGTGTCGCTGCGACCGAGCACCGCGAGCGGCCCGTCGAACATCCGGCAGAGGTCGTCCTCCGAGTTGTTCACGATGCGCCCGGCCCGCCGGTCCCACAGCACGGGCACGGTGTACCGCCCGCGATAGCCGGGCTGCGACGCCGCGTAGGCTTCGGCGAGGAAGTGGAAACCGTTGACCGGGTCGCGGCTGAAACCGGGTCCGTCGCGGAACGCCCAGCCGCGGTCGTCGCGCACCGGATCGACGACAGTCAGGCCGATGGCGGCGGTGAGGCCCTTGAGCTCGCGCGCGATGACGGTGCGGTGAGCCCACGGGCAGGCGAGCGAGACGTACAGGTGGTAGCGCCCGGCCTCGACCGGATGCGGCGTGCTGCCGTCCGCGGACACCCACGCGCGAAACGCGTCCTCCTGCCGGGCGAACTCGCCGGCGGCGGTGATCTCGTCGGGAAACTGGCCGGCGGCGCCCACGCCAGACGTTGAGCCCGGCCCGGATGCAGCGCAAGCGGGCCGGGCCGGAATCCGCCGGGAACGGATCGGTCAGTCGGCGGCAACGTCCACCGCCAGGGCGGTGACGCCGTCGTCGGCCACCGTGACGGTGACGCGATCGCCGACCTTGACGTCGGCGCCGCTGGCGGGCGCCCCACCCTTCGTGTAGGCGGTGGTCGCGGTTAGCTTCAGCTCACGGCCGCCGACCGAGAGGGAGGAGTCCGACTTGGCATCGACCTTGCCCGTGACGGTCTTGGCGGCCTTGGTGTCCTCGGAGGCCGACGGAACCGGGTTCTCCGGCTGGCGGGCGCAGGCGGCCAGGGGTGCCGCCAACACCGACGCGCCGAGGAGCAGTCCGAGCAACGAGGAGGTGATCTTGGGTGCTTTCATCTTGGTACCTATTGTTTTCTGCATGGTCGTAACGACCGGTTTAGGTTGGTGCCTGATCCCGTCCGGCCGCGGCGCCGACCCGGACTTGCCGGCGCCGCGACCGGGGCGGGAAACCAAGCGTTCGCTCCGATAGTGTCGGCTTTCACCGGCCGGTTCGCGGAATTCGGCGCGATTCGTCGAAATTTTACCCCGGTTCCGTCGCCCGAGCCTTGCCTTTCCCCGGCGTCATTCTTCACGTTCACCCCTCACAAATCCCCCGAGCAAAACCCCTTGATCCCATGCGTATCCGCCTGTGCCTCCTGATCAGCGCCGTCGCGCTGGTTCGTCCCCTGTTCGCCGCCGACGCGGTCGCGGACAACCCGCTCTTCACCGAGAGCCCGCTGCCGCTGCACTATCCCCAGTTCGACAAGATCCGGCCTGAGCATTTCGGCCCGGCGTTCAAGGCCGCCCTGGCCGAGCAGCGGCAGGAGGTCGACGCGATCGCCCAGTCCAAGGAGGCCCCGACATTCGAGAACACGATCATGGCGCTGGACGCGAGCGGCCGCTTTCTGAGCCGCGTCGACAACATCTTCTCCAACCTGGCGAGCGCGGACACCAATCCGGCCCTGCAGCAGCTCGAGAAGGACATCGCCCCGCTCCAGGCGGCGCACGAGGACGCCATTCACTTCAACGCCGCGCTCTTCGCCCGCATCAAGGACGTGTACGCGCGGCGGGCCACCCTCGGGCTCGATCCCGAGTCGCTGCACCTCGTCGAGCGCACCTACCGCGACTTCGTCCGCGGCGGCGCAAACCTCTCGCCGGCCGACCAGGCCAAGCTCCTGGCGTTGAACGCCGAGATCGCCACGACCGAGACAACCTTCAGCCAGAACGTGCAGAAGGAGAAGAACGCCGACGCCGTGCTGGTCGACACGCGGGAAGAGCTCGCCGGCCTCTCCGAGAGCGAGATCGGTGGCGCCGCCGCCGACGCCCGCGCCGCGGGCCACGAGGGCAAGTTCCTCCTCGCCCTCCAGAACACGACCGGCCAGCCGGTGCTGGCCTCGCTCAAGAACCGCGCCCTCCGCGAGCGCGTGATGGCGGCGTCGCTCGCCCGCGGCAGCCACGGCGGCCCCTACGACAACCGCGCCGTCGTCACCCGCCTCGCCAAGCTCCGCGCCGAGCGCGCCAACCTCCTCGGCTACCCGAACCACGCCGCCTACCAGCTCGCCGAGCAGACCATCGGCTCGGTCGACGCCGTGAACCAGCTGCTCGCGCAGCTCGCCGTCCCGGCCGTCACCAACGCGAAGTTCGAGGTCCGCAACCAGCAGCTCCTCATCGACCGCGAGCACGCCGGCTTCCAGGTGTCCGCCGCCGACTGGGGCGTGTACTCGGACAAGGTCCGCCGCATCCTCTACCGCTTCAACACCGCCGACGTCCGCCCGTACTTCGAGCTCAACCACGTGCTCCTCGACGGCGTGTTCTACGCCGCCACCCGCCTGTACGGCATCACGTTCAAGGAGCGCCACGACCTGCCGGTCTACAATCCCGACGTGCGCGTGTTCGACGTGTTCAACGCCGACGGCTCGCAGCTGGCGATCTTCCTCGTCGACTACTACGCGCGGCCCTCGAAGCGCGGCGGCGCCTGGATGAACCAGTACGTCTACCAGTCCGGCCTGTTCGGCACCAAGCCGGTCGTCGCCAACCACCTCAACATCCCGAAGCCCGCCGCCGGCCAGCCGACGCTGCTGACGATCGAGGAGGTCCGCACCGCCTTCCATGAGTTCGGCCACGCCCTGCACGGCATGTTCTCGGATGTCCGCTACCCGCGGTTCGCCGGCACGCGCGTGCCGCGCGACTTCGTCGAATTCCCCTCCCAGGTGAACGAGATGTGGCGGTACTGGCCCGAGGTTCTCCAGCACTATGCCCGCCACTACCAGACCGGCGAGCCCATGCCCGCCGCGCTGCTGAAGCGCGTGCTCGACGCGGAGAACTTCAACCAGGGCTACGACACCACCGAGCTCGTCGCCGCCAACGCGATCGACCAGGCCTGGCACCAGCTCAAGCCGTCCGAGGTGCCCGACGATGTCCCGGCCTTCGAGGCCGCCGCCCTCAAGCGCGCCGGCGTCGACTATCCCCCGGTCCCGCCCCGCTACCGCAGCACGTATTTCTCCCACTCGTTCGGCGGCAGCTACTCGGCCGGCTACTACTCGTACTTCTGGAGCGAGGTCCTCGCGGCCGACAGCGTCGAGTGGTTCAAGGCCCACGGCGGCCTCAACCGCGCCAACGGCGACCACTTCCGCACCACGCTGCTGTCGCGCGGCGGCAGCCGCGACGCGCGCGAGCTGTTCCGCGACTTCACCGGCGCCGAGCCCGACGTGAAGCCCCTGATCCGCCGCCGCGGCCTCGACCATCCGCCGGCCGCGCTGGAATTTGACGGCTAGTTCGCGCGTCCCAGCTTCCATCCCCATGAAACGTCTGCCCCTCCTCCTCGCGGCCGCCGGCCTCGTGCTCCTGGCCGCCTGCAGCCGCTCCGGCGTGATTGACGAAACCGCGTCGGCCGCCGCCCCCGGCGCCGCCGGCGCCAAGTCCCCGACCCCGGCCCGCATCGCTCACGGCGCCCGCGTCAATCTCAGCGACTGGGTCGTGCCCGGCAAGACCACCATCTTCGACTTCACCAGCGAGGGCTGCCCGCCCTGCCGCGCCATCGCCCCCAAGCTCCACAAGCTCCACGCGGATCGGGCCGATGTCGTGGTGGTCGAGGTCGATCTCAACCGCCCGGGCGTCCACGGCATCGACTGGCACTCGCCGGTCGCCGAGCAGTTCAGCCTGGAGTCGATCCCGCACTTCAAGGTCTACGGGCCCAACGGCAAGCTGCGCGCCGAGGGCGACGAGGCCTACGGCATCGTGGCCGGCATGCTCCAGGGGGGCTGACCAGTCCGACGGAACCTGCCCGGCCCCGCGGCAGTCACACGGGACAGCCATGTCCCTCCGCCCTTCCCTGCTCCGCCTCGGCCTCGCGCTCCTGCTCGCGGCCGCCGGCGCCGGCCGGGCGCGGGCCGCGGACGACACCCGGTTCTCCGCCACGCTCACCGCCGAGCAGCGCGCCGCCGCCGGGCTGGTCCGGTTGACCCCGGACAACCTCGCCGTCGTCGACGGCCTCGTGCGCCAGGACCTCGCCGCCAGCCGGTACCAGCACAACGCGGTCGACGGCACCCGTTTCACCCAGCGACGCACGACGCGCGAGCGCGAGCTCTCCGGCCTTGCCCAGCTGACGCCGGCTGAGCAGGCGCAGCTCGATGAGCTGGTGGGCCAGCGGATCGCCGACGCCAACCCGGTGGGAGTCGTTCCCGCGGTCGCGACCGCGGCGGCGGCCGCCGTGCGGACCGTGAAGTATGTCGCGCCGCCGGAAATTCACGGCTCGGTCTCCCTCACCGTGGGCGGCGGCCGCGGCGGCTCGTTCGTGGGCGGCGGCGTCGAGCTGACGTACGACGACCCGGAGCACCGCTACTCCGTCGCGGTGGCCTACTCGGTGTTTCGCGGCCGCGGCCTGCCGTGGTGCGTCGGACCGGCGGGCGAACCGCTGGCGCCGCTGCCGGGACCGTACTGAGCCGCCGGCGGGAATAACCAAACGGTTCATTGGCGCGCCGTCCGGACTCGACTCACGCCCGGCCGCCGTCACGCTCGGCATTTCATGCTGTGGCGCTACCTGCTTCTGACGGTCGGGGTGTTCTCCACCTCGATGTCGGTGATCCTGATCCGGATGAGCCCGACCCAGCCCGTCGTGCTGTCCGCGCTGCGCCTCCTGCTCGCCGGCGGGCTGCTCCTCCCCGTGTTCCTGCGCGAGTGGCGGGGACACGGCCGGGGTTTCACCGCGGCGCACTGGCGGTGCACGCTCGCCCCCTCGCTGCTCCTGGCGCTGCATTTCAGCTCGTGGTCCTACGGGGCGCGCCTGACCGGCACCGCGCAGGCCAGCCTGATCGTCAATCTCGTGCCCGTGGCCATGCCTTTCCTTCTGCACTGGCTCGTCCGGGAACGGATCAACCGCATTGAGATCGCCGGCACCGCCATCGCCCTCGCGGGCGTGGCGCTGCTGATGCTGCCGGACGCCCTCGCCGGCGGCGGCGACTTCCGGGGCAATTTCATCTGCTTTGTCTCGATGCTGCTGGTGGCGGGTTACGTCGCCCTCTCGCGCCGGAACCGCGACTTCCCGTCGCTCTGGCTCTACGTCGTCCCGATCTATCTGCAGTCGGGTCTGGTCTGCCTGGTCGCGGCCCTCCCCTGGCTCGGCGCGTTCGGCACCCACGGCGCCAGGGAATGGTGGCTGGTCATCGCCCTGGCCGTCGTCCCCACCATCCTCGGCCACACCATCATCAACCACGCGCTGCGCCATATCCGCGGCCAAGTCGTCGGGCTGTTCACCGCCGCGCAGTTCATCTTCCCCACCGTGGTCGCGTACCTCTGCTTCGACGAGCGTCCCGTCGCGCGGTTCTATCTCGCGAGCCTCGTCGTGATCGCCGGCATTTCGCTGGTCATCTTCTCGGCCCCGTCGGCGCCGCCGCCCGCCGTCGAGTAGGCGCCCGGCGCAGCCCGCCGCATCCTGTCGCACCGGGATTGCCGCCGGCCCGCGGGGCCGGCAGAAACCAGCCATGCTCTCCTTCCGGCGGCTCCCCTGGCTCGTGCTCGGTGTCCTGGCGCTCGCACGAACGCTGCCCGCCGCACCGGATCCCGTGGAGGGAACGTGGACCGGCACAATCACCGCGCCCCAGGGCACCGTGGCCGACTTCGGGCTCGAGTTCTTCCGCACGCCGCGCGGCACCCTCGTGTTCCGCCTGAACTTCCCGGACATGTTCACCTATGCGGCGCCGTTCATGATCCCGGTCGAGGCCGACGGCGCCGGCCACTACCGGATCACGCCCGCGTTCCAGCTGCAGCTCGAGCTCAAGGGCGACACGCTGGCTGGCACGTTCGGCGCCGGCCTCCTGCCGGTGTCCCTTCATCGCGCCGCGGCGTTTCTACCCCGCCCGCCCGCCACCCGCCACCCTGCCGCGCCGGAGGCGCTCTGGCGCTATGACCTTGGCGCTCCGACCTGGGCGCCGCCGGTCGCGGCCGACGGGATCATCTACGTCGGCACGACCGCTGGACGCGTCCACGCGGTGCGCGCGTCGGACGGCCGCGGGGTGTGGACCTGGGACGCCGGCCACGCCATCGACGGCGCCGCGGTGGTGGAGGGCGACACAGTCTACATCCTGGACACCAAGCTCGAGCTGCACGCCCTCGACCGCCGCACCGGCACGCCGCGTTGGACCGCCTCGCTGCACGATGCCGCGCTCGCCGGCGGACCGGTGCCCGACAATCCCACGTTCAACCACCGCGCGGCGACGCCGCTCGTGTGGGACGGCGTCGTGTACTGCGGCTCGAGCGATGGCGGCCTCTATGCGGTCGACGCGGCCAGCGGCCGGATCCAGTGGCGGCAGGCGGTGGGTGCGCCGGTGTTTTCCGGCGTGAGCCGTGACGGCCAGGACACCCTGATGTTCGGCACGATGGACGGCAGCGTCGTGCTGCTGGATCGCCGCACCCGGCAGGAGACCCATCGATTCCACACGGGCGGCGGCGTGGTGACCACGCCGGTGGTGGCTCCGGGCAACGTGATCGTCGGCAGCCGCGACTATCTCCTGCACGCCTTCCGCCTCTCCGACGGCACCGAGGCGTGGCGGTTCTCGTACTGGTTCTCTTGGATCGAGTCTACGCCGGTGCTGGTGGACGGCCTGCTCTACGTCGGCGCCTCGGACTACAGTCGCGTGACGGCGCTCGACCCGGCGACCGGCCGTGCCCGGTGGGCGACCCCGGTCCACGGCATGAACTGGGGCACGCCGCTGGTCACCGCCGACCGCGTGTTCACCGGCACCGCGGCCCAGAACCTGCCAGGGACGGTGATCGCGCACGTGGGCGGGCTGATGGCGCTCGACCGGCAAACGGGCGAGGTGTGCTGGCAGTTCCTCGCCCCGCCGGCGCCGCCAAACGGATTCGGCGGCTACGCGGGCTCGCTGGCACTGGCCGACGGCAAGGTCATCGCCGCCGGCTTCGACGGCCAGCTCATCGCGTTCTCGGCACGGTGAGACGGCTCGCTGGGGACGGATTTGTCCCGCGTGCCGCCGAAGTAACGAACACCTGCCGGCCCGAACTGGGGCGCGAGCGCAGTCGGCGGCACCCTGAAACTTTCAGCGCGGCCGCCGGATTTGCCTTCGCAACGGGCGGCGGGGATGGCTGAGTGGTGGCCGGTCCGCCCCGCTTCCTTTCCCGTCCGACCATGACCGTCTTTCACCTCTCGCCGCGCGGCAGTGATCGCGCGCCCGGTTCCGCCAACCGCCCCTGGGCCACGCTGGCCGGGGCCCGCGACCAGCTTCGCCGGCTGCGCGCCTCGGGCCGGGTCACCGGCCCCGTCACGGTCCAAGTCCATGCCGGCACCTATCCCCTCGCCGCCCCGGTGCAGTTCACCGACGCGGACTCCGCAACCGCCTTCGTGGCGGCGCGCGGTGCCAAGCCGGTGTTCGACGGCGGCGAGGTGCTGACCGGCTGGAAGGTGGGCAAGCGCAACGGCCGCACGGAGTGGACGCTCGACCTGCCGGACGTCCCGCTCGGCAAGCGCCACTTCCGCTCGCTGTTCGTGAACGGCCGGCGCGCGCCGCGGGCGCGGCTGCCGAAGTTCTCCCCCGACCGCGAGGGCGGCCAGCAGGTCTTCCGCGTCGGCGAGATGCTCGAACCCGAGAAGACGTACCTCACCGAGGGCAGGGACACCTTCAAGCCGCGGCCGGGCGACGTCGACCCGCAGTGGACTTCGCTGCCCGACGCGGAGTTCGTGGTGATGCACTATTGGATCGAGGAGCGGCTGCCGAAGCCCGCGCTCAATCCGCGCACCGGCTGGGTGAGCTTCGCGCGCCGCTCGGCGTTCTGCTACTACGAGTCGCATCCGCTCCCGGACGGCACGCGCCTCCACGCCCGGTACTACATCGACAATCTCTTCGAGGCGCTGACCGAGCCGGGTGAGTGGTACCTCAACCGGGAGACCGGCCGCCTGTACTATCTGCCGCGGCCGGGCGAGACGCCGGAGAACACAACCATCGTCGCGCCGCGCGTGCATTCGTTCGTGCGCGCAGTCGGGACGATCTTCGGCGAGGTGGGCGAACGGATCGACCTGCACGGCACGCGGCACGTGCGCGGGCTCGAGTTCCGGGGACTGACCTTTCGGCACGGCGACTGGTATTCGCCCCTCGCCGAGCGGCACCTGCCCTCGCACGACTCCCTCGAGGGCCAGGACCTGCCGATCGGCGGCAGCCCGCAGGCCGCGATCGCGGTGCCTGGCGCCGTCCTGTTTCGCGCCGCGCGCGACTGCCGGGTCGAGGACTGCACCATCGAGCACGTCGGCCTCTACGCCCTGGAGTTCGGACCGGGTTGCCGCAGCTGCGCCGCCGTCGGCAATCGGCTCCATGACCTCGGCGCGGGCGGCATCCGCGCCGGTGGCGCCGAGCTTGACGGCCTCGGGGAACGCCGCACCGGGCTGCTCACGATCACCGACAACCACATCCACCACATCGGCCGGGTCTTTCACCAGGGCATCGGCGTGCTGCTGGGCAACGCCGCCGACTGCCTCGTCGCGCACAACCACATCCACGACACCTGCTACACCGGCATCTCGCTGGGCTGGACGTGGGGCTACCGCGACACCCTCGCCACCCACAACCGGATCGAGCACAATCTCATTCACGACATCGGCGCCGGGCTGCTCAGCGACATGGGCGGCATCTACACGCTGGGCGTGCAGCCCGGGACAGTGATCCGCGGCAACCATCTCCATCACATCTGGTCGCACGACTACGGCGGCTGGGGCGTGTACCTCGACGAGGGCACGGCGCATGTCCTCATCGAGCACAACCTCGTCCACGACACCAAGGACGCGCCGTTCAACATCCACTACGGCCGCGAGAACGTGGTTCGGTACAACATCTTTGCCCGCGGCAAGCGCGCGATGGTGTCGGTCGGCCGCATCGAGCCCGAGCACTACAGCGCGAATTTCTTCGGCAACATTCTCGTCGGTCCGAGCGAGTCGCTCTACCGGAGCGGCTACCAGGGCAACATCGCCGTCGGCGCGCTCGTCGCGAACGGCAACTGCCTCTGGTCGCCCGGCGGCCGGCTGCCGCCGAGCCTGAATCCCGAGACGTATCTCAAGGGCGAGCCCCGCACGCTGAGCTGGACGGCCTGGCGAAAGGCCGGCCACGACCTCACCTCGGTGGTCGCCGACCCGCGGATCACCGAGGGACGGAAGACGTGGAAGGTCGCCGCCCACTCACCCGCCCTGAAGCTCGGGTTCAAGCCGTGGGACTGGTCCGGCTGCGGGCCGCGGCCGCGCGCCCGGCGCTGAGACTTCGCCGCCATGCCGCCGCCACGCCACGTCCTGCGCTACGACTGGGTGGTTGTCGCCGAGACCGGCGAGCGGTTCGCCGGCTTCGCCCCCTACGTGCCGGCGGTCGCCGACGACGGCGCCGTGGCGTTCCAGGCCGCCCGCCGGACGGGCGGCACCGGGCTGTACCAGTGGCACGACGGCGCGATGACAACCATCGCGGAGTTCGGGGCGGAGACGGGCACCACGTTCGTCAGCCACCCCGACCGCAACCGGCGCGGCGAGGTGTGCGCCTATGTCGGCGCCGGCGAATCCGGACGCGCCCTCTGGCATTTCGACGGGCACGAGGCGCGTGAGCCCGTCGGCACCAGCACCGGCTGGCGCGCCATCGGCCCGCTCGGCCCCACCCTGAGCGAGACCGGGGCGGTCGCGCTGCGCGCGTGGCAGCCCGACGGCGCCGCGGCCATTCTTGTGTCGCGGGGCCGCGAGGTCACGACCCTGGCCGCCAGCGGCGAGGCATGGCTGGGCTTCCAGGGCCTGCCGGTGATCAACCGTGACGGCCACGTCGTCTTTCGCGCCGATCGTCCCGATGGCACCAAGGCCCTCTGCCTGCACGGGGCGGCGGGCCTGCAGGTGGTGGCCGACACCGCCGGCGAGTTTTCCGACCTCGCGAATTTCCCCGACCTGAACGACCGCGGCGTCGCGGCGTTTGGCGCCCGGAGCCGCGACGGCCTGTGGGGCATCTTCGTCGAGCAGTCGGGTCACCACACCGCGACCGTCGCGCCGACCCACCGGCTGGAGTCGGTGCGCAACGCCCTGATCGACGGCCACGGCCGCGTGATCTTCGCGGGGACGGCCAAGGGCGGCACGCTGGCCATCCATGGTTCCGCCGGCCTGGACGAGCCGCCGCTGCTGGCGGTGGGCGACACGCGCTTCGGCGGCATTGTCGCGGAGTTCGCGCTGAACCCGGTGTCGCTCAATGCCGACGGCCACTTCGCCGTGCGGGTCCGGCTGCACGACGGCCGGGAGCGCATCGTCCTGGCGTGGCCGCAGGAGTGACCGGCGCTTTTCGCTTCGCCAGCCGCGACCGCCGCCGCTTGGCTCCCGGGCACCGCATGCACGTCTTTCACCTCTCTCCCCGGGGCAAGGACACGAACCCGGGAACCGTTCAACGCCCCTGGGCCACCCTGGCCGGGGCCCGCGACCAGCTCCGCCGCCTCCGCGCGGCCGGCCGGGTCGAAGGTCCGGCGCAGGTCACGGTGCACGACGGCCAATATGAGCTGGCCGAGACCGTCCGGTTCGAACCCGCCGACTCGCACACGCGCTACGCCGCGGCCCCGCGGGCGCGGCCCGTGTTCGACGGCGGCCGCCAGCTGACCGGCTGGAAAGTGGGCGAGCGGAACGGCCGGACCGAGTGGACGCTCGACCTGCCGGAGGTCGCGGCGGGACGGTGGAGCTTCCGGTCGCTCTTCGTGAACGGCCGGCGCGCGCCGCGGGCGCGGCTGCCGAAATTCTCGCCGGACGCGCAGGGCGTGAACCACGTCTTCCGGATCGGCGAAATCCGGCATCCGGAGAAGACCGACCTGTTCGCCGGCGCCGACACCTTCAAGCCGCGGGCGGGCGACGTGCAGGCGTGGGCCTCGCTGCCCGACGCGGAGTGCGTGGTGCTGCATTACTGGATCGAGGAGCGGCTGCCGCGGCCGATGCTGAACCCGCGCACCGGCTGGCTGCGGTTCGCGCGCCGCTCGGCGTTCTGCCTGTACGAGGCGTACGAGAACGCGCACGGCCACCGGGACCTCGCCCGCTACTACATTGACAACCTCTTCGAGGCGCTGACCGAGCCGGGCGAGTGGTACCTCAACCGCGAGACGGGCCGGCTGTACTATCTCCCGCGGCCCGGCGAGACGCCGGCGAACACGGAGATCCGGGCACCGCGGCTCCATGCGTTCGTGAAGGCGGCGGGCCTGCTCTTCAACGACAGCACCGATCCGCTGGATGCGAACGCCACCCGCCATCTCCGAGGACTGGAGCTGGCCGGGCTCACGTTCCGGCACGGTGACTGGCTCTCCCCGCTGGCTGCCTTCCCGCCCTTCCACCGTGAGCAGGCCTACGGCGACGACCTGCCGATCGGCGGCAGCGTGCAAGCCGCGCACATGGTGCCCGGGGCGATCACGTTCCACGCGGCGCGCGAGTGCGCGGTGCGCGACTGCACGATCGAGCACGCCGGGCTCTACGGGCTGGAGTTCGGCGACGGCTGCCGGCACTGCGCCGCGGTGGGCAACCACCTCCACGATCTCGGTGCTGGCGGCATCCGGGGCGGCGGCAGCGACCTCGACGGCCACGTCGAGGCGCGCACCGGGCACCTCACGATCACCGACAACACGATCCACCACGTCGGCCGCATCTTCCACCAGGGCGTGGGCGTGCTGCTCGGCCACGCCTTCGACTGCACGGTGGCGCACAACCACATCCACCACGCCGCCTACACCGGCATCTCGCTGGGCTGGACGTGGGGGTTCC
>CAYYGV010000025.1:0-39052 GCA_964471615.1 uncultured Opitutaceae bacterium | reverse complement strand
TGCAGGTCGAGGAGGCCTTCCAGAAATACGCCAAGTTCACCGACCTCCGCGTGACGATTGTCTACGGCGGCGTCGGCTACGGGAAGCAGACCGACGATCTCCGCCGCGGTATGGACATCCTGGCGGCGACGCCCGGGCGGCTCCTCGATCACCTGGAGCAGGGCAACTGCTCGCTGCGCGACATCGACATCCTCGTCCTCGACGAGGTCGACCGCATGCTCGACATGGGCTTCCTGCCCGACGTGAAGCGGATCGTCCAGAAGACGCCCGCCACGCGCCAGACTCTGCTGTTCACCGCCACGCTCCCGCCGGAGATCGCGTCGCTCGCGTCCTGGGCGCTCCGCGACCCGATCAAGGTCGAGATCGGCCGCCAGCGTTCGCCGGCCGAGACCGTCTCCCACGGTTTCTACCCGGTGGTCGCCTCGCAGAAGTTCGACCTCCTGCAGCTCCTGCTCGAGCAGACGGACTTCAAGAGCGTGATCATCTTCTGCCGCACCCGCATGGGCGCGGACCGCATCGCGCACCGCCTCCAAACCAAGGGCCACACCGTGGGCGTCATGCACTCCGACCGGAGCCAGCGTGAGCGCATCGAGGCGCTCGAGGGCTTCAAGTCCGGCCGCTTCGAGGTGCTGGTGGCGACCGACATCGCCGCCCGCGGCCTCGACATCGCCGGCGTCTCCCACGTCGTGAACTACGACGTGCCGGAGAACCCCGAGGACTACGTCCACCGCATCGGCCGCACCGGCCGCGCGCACAACACGGGCGACGCCTTCACCCTCGTCACCGAGGAGGATGTCCGCGACGCGCGCAGCATCGAGCGCTACATGGGCATCGGCGTCGAGCGGAAGAAGATCGAGGGCTTCCCCTATATCTATTCCGCGCTCTTCGACGACAAGGCCCTGGCCGAGACCGCCGCGCCGAAGCCCGCCAGCCGGCTCCATCGCGGAATGCGGCGTTGAGCGGCGGCAGGCCGCCGCGTCGAAGGTCGCAGGTCTCAGGTCGAAGGATTCGGCCCCGAACCGCCGGGCTTTCTCCCAGGCACTCGATTGAGCGCGGGTGGTTGAAGGTCGTCGGTTGAAGGTTGAAAAGCGCTTTCGCTCAGCGAGCGTCCGACTTTCAACCTTCAACTCTCAACCTTCAACGGGCGGCCTGCGCCGCCCTAAGCCAGCTCGAAGCGGTCGAGGTTCATCACCTTGGTCCACGCGGCGACGAAGTCGTGGAGGAATTTCGCCTGCGCGTCGCCGCTGGCGTAGACTTCCGCGAGGGCCCGGAGCCGCGAGTCGGAGCCGAACACCAGGTCGACCCGGGTGCCGGTCCACTTTACCGCGCCCGTCTTGCGGTCGCGGCCCTCGAACAGTTCGGCCTCCTTCGAGACCGCCTTCCACTCCGTGGCCATGTCGAGCAGGTTCACGAAGAAGTCGTTGGTCAGGGTGCCCGGACGCGCCGTGAACACGCCGTGCGCCGTGCCGCCGACGTTGGTCTTCAGCACGCGCAGGCCGCCGACCAGCACCGTCATTTCCGGCGCGGTCAGGGTCAGGAGTTGCGCCTTGTCGACGAGCAGCGCCTCGGCCGGGATGCGGTAGCGGGACTTCTGGTAGTTCCGGAAGCCGTCCGCGATCGGCTCGAGCACGCCGAACGACTCCACGTCGGTCTGCTCCTGGGAAGCGTCCATGCGGCCGGGCGTGAACGGCACCGTGACCTCATGGCCGGCCTGCTTCGCGGCCTGCTCGATGGCGGCGCCGCCGCCGAGGACGATGAGGTCCGCGAGGGAGACTTTCTTGCCGCCGGTCGCGGAGGCGTTGAAGGCCTTCTGGACGCCCTCGAGGGCGTCGAGGACCTTGCCGAGCTGGGTCGGCTGATTGCACTCCCAGTACCGCTGCGGCGACAGGCGGACGCGGGCGCCGTTGGCGCCGCCGCGCTTGTCGGAGCCGCGGAAGGTCGAGGCCGACGCCCACGCGGTGGCGACGAGCTCTGGCACCGACAGGCCGGTCGCGAGGATCTTCGCCTTCAGGGCGGCGACGTCCTTGGCGTCGACGAGCGGGTGGTTGACCGCCGGGATCGGGTCCTGCCAGAGCAGCACCTCGGCCGGGACTTCGGGCCCGAGGTAGCGCGCCCGCGGACCCATGTCGCGGTGGGTGAGCTTGAACCAGGCGCGCGCGAACGCGTCGGCGAACTGGTCCGGGTTCTCGAGGAACCGGCGCGAGATCTTCTCGTAGGCCGGGTCAAAGCGCAGCGCGAGGTCGGTGGTGAGCATCATGGGCGCGTGCCGCTTCGAACGGTCGTGCGCGTCCGGCACCGTGTTGGCGCCGGCCCCGTGCTTCGGCTTCCACTGGTGCGCGCCGGCCGGGCTCTTCGTGAGCTCCCACTCGTAGCCAAACAGGTTCCAGAAGAAATTGTTGCTCCACTTGGTGGGCGTGGTGGTCCACGTGAGCTCGAGGCCGGACGTGATTGCGTCGCCGCCCTTGCCGGAGCCGTGGCTGTTCTTCCAGCCGAAGCCCTGTTCCTCGAGCGGGGCGGCCTCGGGCTCGGGGCCGACATGCGAGGCCGGGGCAGCTCCGTGGGTCTTGCCGAAAGTGTGGCCGCCCGCGATGAGCGCCACCGTCTCCTCGTCGTTCATCGCCATGCGCGCGAACGTCTCGCGGATGTCCTTCGCCGCAGCGAGCGGGTCGGGGTTGCCGTTCGGGCCCTCGGGGTTCACGTAGATCAGGCCCATCTGCACGGCCGCGAGCGGATTCTCGAGATTGCGCTCGCCGGAGTAGCGCTTGTCGTCGAGCCACTTTCGCTCGATGCCCCAGTAGACGTCCTGGTCGGGCTCCCAGACATCCTCGCGGCCGCCCGCGAAGCCGAAGGTCTTGAAGCCCATCGTCTCGAGGGCGACGTTGCCCGCGAGGATCATCAGGTCGGCCCAGGAGATCTTGCGGCCGTACTTCCGCTTGATCGGCCAGAGCAGGCGGCGCGCCTTGTCGAGGTTGCCGTTGTCCGGCCAGCTGTTGAGCGGGGCGAAGCGCTGCTGGCCCCGGCCGCCGCCGCCGCGGCCGTCACCGGTGCGGTACGTGCCGGCGCTGTGCCAGGCCATGCGGATGAACAGCGGGCCGTAGTGCCCGAAGTCCGCCGGCCACCAGTCCTGCGAGTCGGTCATGAGCGCCGCGAGGTCCTTCTTCAGGGCCGCGTAGTCGAGACCCTTGAATTCCTTCGCGTAGTTGAAGCTGGCGTCCATCGGGTTCGACTTGGACGAGTGCTGGTGCAGGAGCTCGAGCTTGAGCTGATTCGGCCACCAGTCGCTGTTGGCCGTGCCGGTCGGCAGCGCGGCACCATGGTTGAACGGGCATTTCGCTTCGGTTGACATGGGGATTTCTCCGTGGGGTCGGGTTATGGATGGTCTCCGCCGCGGGCGGCGGATCCGGGCCGGGATTGGTCAGCCAAGGACGGACGGGGTTCCGGACCGGGCAGGGGTGGTGGGGTTCGGGGGCGGGGTACCCGGGACCGGACCCGGGCGAACGTCCCTGATTCTCGTTCGCCGGTTTCGCTAGGCAAGCCCTGAGCGGACCGCCCGGCAAAATGTCACCTTCCGGACCGCCGCCGGCTGTTTTTTCATGGTCCGGGTCAACAATTGGATAGTGTTCTGCCGCCGCCCTCCGTAGTGAGGTCGCCCAGCCCCATCGGGCTGTCACCCCTCTCCCCATGTCCTTCAAAGTTGCCTTCATCGGCGCCGGTTCGATCGGGTTCACCCGCCGGCTCCTCGCCGACCTGCTCGCCGTGCCGGAGTTCGCCGGCATCGACCTCGCCTTCACCGACATCAACCCGCGCAACCTCGCGATGGTCACGGAGCTCTGCCGCCGCGACATCGCCGCCAACGGCCTCTCGACCAAGATCACGCCGACCACCAACCGCCGCGAGGCGCTCCGCGGCGCGAAATACGTCTTCTGCGTGGTCCGCATCGGCGGGCTCGAGGCGTTCGCCCACGACATCGAGATCCCGCTGAAGTACGGCGTCGACCAGTGCGTCGGCGACACGCTCTGCGCCGGCGGCATCATGTACGCCCAGCGCGGCATCGCCGCGCTGCTGTCGTTCTGCCGCGACATCCGCGAGGTGGCCGCGCCCGACTGCCTGCTGCTGAACTACGCGAACCCGATGGCCATGATGACCTGGGCCGCCAACAAGTACGGCGGCGTCCGCTGCGTCGGACTCTGCCACGGCGTCCAGCACGGCCACTTCCAGATCGCCCAGGTCCTCGGCCGCAAGAAGGAGGAGGTCGACATCATCTGCGCCGGCATCAACCACCAGACATGGTACGTGTCGGTGAAGACCGACGGCCGCGACCGCACCAAGGACCTGCTCGCCGCCTTCGAGCGCCACCCCGCCTACCGTCGCGAGGAGAAGGTGCGCATCGATATGCTGCGCCGCTTCGGGTACTACTCGACCGAGTCCAACGGCCATCTCAGCGAATATGTGCCGTGGTACCGGAAGCGCCCCGACGAGATTCGGAAGTGGATCGACATGAGCTCGTGGATCCTCGGCGAGACCGGCGGCTACCTCCGCGTCTGCACCGAGGGCCGGCACTGGTTCGAGGCCGAGTTCGGCGGGAAGAAGAGCCACGCGACGCTGAAGTACTCCC
The DNA here is from genome assembly GCA_964471615.1 of uncultured Opitutaceae bacterium. Classification (GTDB taxonomy): domain Bacteria; phylum Verrucomicrobiota; class Verrucomicrobiia; order Opitutales; family Opitutaceae; genus Opi-474. The sequence goes on along the minus strand of CAYYGV010000025.1, from coordinate 34,437 downwards.
AGGAAAACCGCAGCGAGGAGCACGGCAGCCGCATCCTCGAGGCCCTGGAAACCGGCCGCGTGTATCGCGGGCATTTCAATCTCCCGAACCGCGGGACGATCTCGAATCTCCCGGTCGACGCGATCATCGAGGCCCCGGGCTTCGTCGATCGTCATGGCATCAACATGACCCAGGTCGGCGACCTACCCCTTGGCTGCGCCGCGGTGTGCAACGCCTCGATCAGCGTCCAGCGCCTCGGCGTCGAGGCGGCGGTCGCGGGCGACGACACGCTCCTGCGTCAGGCGTTCATGATGGACCCGCTGGTGGGCGCGGTCTGCAACCCGCCCGAGGTCTGGCAGATGGTCGACGAGATGCTCGTCGCGCAGGCCCCGTGGCTGCCGCAGTACCGTCGCGCCATCGCCGCCGCCAAGAAGCGCCTCGCCGCCGGCCCGCGCGTCCGCACGAAAGCCAACCGCGGCGCCGCCCGCCTGAAGACCCGCTCACTGGCCGAACTGAAGCGCCTGGAGAAACAGAACCCGAGGGCAGGACACTAGAGTTGCGGATTGCGGATCGCGGATTGCGGATTCGGCCAGCGAGGCGCGCAGCGCCGCTGGAATACGATTCCGGAATTGAATCTCACCGGCGCTTCGCGCCCGGCTGGGTTGAAATTCGCAATCCGCGATCCGCAATCCGCAATTGAAGATTGCTTCCCGCGGGTTTTCGCCGTGCGTTGCGCGCCTGCATGCATCTCGACATTCCGTCCGGTGAGTTTGCCGGCTACATCTTCGATCTCGATGGCACGCTCATCGATACCATGCCGCTCCATTACCAGGCGTGGGACCGCGCCATGCGCGACTCCGGTCTGCCGCATGCGCTCGACGAGGATCTGTTCTACAAGCTCGGGGGCATTCCAACCCGCCGCGTCGCGGAGCTCTTCGCCGAGCACTACGGGCTCCAGCTCGATCCGGACGAGGTGTTTCGCATCAAGGAGGAGTATTTCTCCGAGACCCAGAAGCACGCCCAGCTCATCGAGCCGGTCGTGACGTTCGCCCGCCAGAAACACCAGACGCATCCGCTCGCCATCGCCTCCGGCGGCCCGCGCGCAATCGTCGACCGCTCCCTCGCCGTCACCGGGCTCGCCCCGCTGTTCCGCGCGGTCGTCACCGCTGACGACGTGAAACACGGTAAGCCGTCGCCCGACATGTTCCTGCTCGCCGCCCAGCTTCTCGGAGTCGACCCGCGCCAGTGCCTCGTTTTTGAGGACGCCGAGCCCGGCATCAAGGGCGCCCTCGCTGCCGGCATGAAGGTCGTCCGCGTCCCCAGCCGTTCAAAGTAGTCGCCGCACTCCCTTCGACGTCCGGCGTTCGGCGTTCGGTTTGGAAAAGCACCGGTCCGGCCTGCGACCAAATTCTGGTTTCTCCACTTCGGAGATTTGTGCTTTCATGACCGGATGAAGTTCGAGGCCCTCGTCAATCCCACGGTCCTGAAGCAGCCGGTTTATGAGCCGGGCAAGCCGATCGAGGAGGTGGCGCGCGAGCTCGGGCTCGATCCCGAGACGATCATCAAGCTCGCCTCGAACGAGAACCCCTTCGGCCCGTCGCCCCGCGCCCTGGCCGCCGCCAAGGCCGCCCTCGAGCACGGTGAGCTCTATCCCGACGGCGGCTGCTTCGCACTCCGCCAGAAGCTCGCCGCCGCCCGCGGTCTCGCTCCCGAGCAGTTCGTCGTCGGCAACGGCTCCAACGAGGTCATTGAGCTCCTCGGCCACGCGCTGCTCCGTCCGGGCGACGAGGTCGTCATGGGCGCACCCGCGTTCGTGGTGTACAAGCTCGTGACCCTGCTCTTCGGCGCCAAGGCCGTCGAGGTGCCGCTGGTGAACTACCGCCATGACCTCGGCCGGATCGCGGCGGCCGTGACCCCCCGCACGCGGATGGTTTATGTGTGCTCGCCGAACAATCCAACGGGCACGGCCAACTCCGAGGCCGAGATGCTGGCGTTCGCCCGCGCGATGCCGGATCACGTCGTGACGGTCTTCGACGAGGCTTACGCTGAATACGTCGAGCCGACGCCCGATCTGCGTCCGCTGATCCGCGAGGGCCGGAACGTGGTCTGTCTGCGGACGTTTTCGAAGATCTACGGCCTCGCCTCGCTGCGCATCGGCTACGGCTATGCCGCGGCGGAGACGGCGACGCTGCTGAACCGCGTGCGCCAGCCGTTCAACGTGAACGCGATCGCGCAGGCTGCCGCCATCGCGGCGCTGGATGACCACGAGTTCACCGCCAAGTGCGTCCGGGAGAACCGGGCCGGGCTCGCGCAGCTGGAGGCGGGCTTCCGGGCGCTGGGTCGCGAGTTTGTCCCGAGCGTGGCGAATTTCATCCTCGTGCGCGTGGGCGACGGCCTGAAGGTCTTTGATGCGCTGCAGCGTCGCGGCGTGATTGTCCGCCCGGTGAAATCCTACGGCCTGCCTGAGTGGATCCGTGTCACCGTCGGCACCCGCGAACAAAACGAGCGCCTGCTCGCGGAACTAAAGCGGGCGCTGGGCTAGAGCTGCAGATCTTCTCACAGGAGGTAACGGAGGGAACGGAGGTGGGCGGCGGGGTCTGGGGTGCTGAGGGGCTCGCTGGGTGGACGGAGGTGGTCTTTACCACGGATCACACGGATTTTGGCGGATGAGACGGAGGAGTCCTCACGGACCGTCGCTGTAAGGCGAAATCGAGTTTGGGCACAATTGACAACGGTTTGGGCCTTTTGCGCGCCCAAACCAGCCCTGAGCTCATATAGTCTAAGAGGCCCTTAAAACGCGCCTAAGCGACGGCGGTCGGATCCCCCGCAATTGTAAAGAACAGCCGCCTAAAAGGGCCCCGCGGCACCGGAGGTGTAGACGGCCGCCTAGCGCCGAAGACGATGGTTTAAGGCGGGCCAGGCGGGGGGTCCGCGGTGAAGTCCACGGACTTCAATTTAGTCTTGGTTAGCGGACTGCCAAAAAAGGCGTCGGCGGCCTCACCGAAAGGGAGAGAGAATCCGCCCGAGACCCAAGGAGTAAAAGCGTTTCCGTCGGCGTCGCCGACGACGGTAGCTGCCTGGTCGAAAAAGCCGTCGTGGACATAGCCCGACCCGTCAGGGTCGTAGTAGTAATGAAAGACGACCGTTGTCGGAACTCCCGGCGTGAGGCCTGAAATCTTGGCTCGACACTCGGCGCGCTGGAAGGTGGCAAAACCCGTGTAATCGTCTGCGCGATCGCACCGACTTTCGTCTGCAGAGGACGCGTTGAGATAGTCGGCGCGATCGCTCATGCAGAGAGTCGTGTGTGCGACATTCACGGTGTCGTGATTATCGTTCGGCCAAAAGCCGAACGACTGAGTTGATTCTCCGGCGTCGCCAGAGAGCCCCTCGATCAGGTAGCCCGCTTCATTCGGGATAAGCAGCGAGCCGGAGCCGCCGGCGGGCAGGAAGGTAAACTGCCCTTTCTTGAGCCTATATTCTAGGGCGGCGACCGAGGGCATCAGAACTTCCCCAGCGCGGTGTAGATGTAGGTCGACGAGGACCCGATTCGTCGGACCAGAAACGAGGAGAAGATGTTCTGCTTAATGGTGGTCACGGCATAGCCGCCGCCACTCGATGCAACGGTCACTTGGCCGATCAAAATGTAGGAGTAGGAGGTATCATCGGCCGGGACAGCTGAGGTAGACCATTCCACCGTCACGACCGGGCCCGAGTGCGCGAACTTCAAATACCCATTGTAGGTCCCGGCGCTGCTGAAAGTGTGCTCAGGCGCGGTGTCGAGCCCGTAGCTGTCCATCGTCGGTATTACGTGCTGCAGTGTGCCCCAGCCCACCGTCACCTTCGCGGCCGGCGTGCCTCCGGTAGTGGATGCATCTTTGATCTCGAACGGATAGATCACCGAGCTCCCCGGCACACCGATCGGAAATATCATCGCGTACCAGGTCTCGCTATCGATCTCGAAGCTGATGTTCGCGGTAGCCGTCCCGTCGACGCCGCCCGGATCAGTCTTCGAAATCAGTGCGCGGTATTGGATCTCGCCGTCCAAGGCGAGGTTCACCCAGGCCCCTGACACGGGCGTGCGGCTGGCGAAGACCGCCTCGAGGGCGGCAGTGAGGGCTGAAGCGGTAGCGGGCATCTAGATGTCTCCGTTGAGGACGAGAAGGTCAGAAGGCTGAGAGGGGGTCCCTGGCTTGACCGGATGATGACGGGATAGCCCTTGCACAAAGTCGCTTCCAGTGCCTCCGAGCCTGCCCGTCGTGCGGACCAGATGGTAAGTTACCGGCTGTCGGTTCCGGTTCTGCCGGAACATTTCGACCAGGTCGTCCGGGCCCAACTGACGAGCCGGGCCCACCGTCATCTGTGAACGGCCGCGATCGAGGTCATAGTCCACCTGCTGGACCAGGGCTTTCATCGTGGCCCAGGCCGTCAGTGATCCCGTCAGATTGATCACCTGCCCCACGGCCGCCAGGAAAGTGATCTCTTTTTCGACCAGGATGAGGCTGCCGTCATAGTGGAGCACAGACAGCTGGTTGTAGAGAGCCTGAGCCAAGTCGGTTGGCACCTCCTCGGCCGGAGTGAAGTCCTCCACGGCAATGAAACTGTACGAGGTCTTGTCCGCGGAGGTCGCCTTGATGACTGCCTGGGCGTCGATGAAGTTCACCTGGACGAGCGACGAGTCGAACGGATCCTCGACCGCGATCTCGATGCGGCACCGGATGATCTGGTCTTCAACCTGCACCCCTTGGCGATCGATCATCCAGTCGGTGATCGCTCCGTCGACCAGCTCGAGCGCGCAATCCTCATTGTAGGCGTCGCCGGCGTCGTTCGTTCGCACACCGCTGCGAAACGATCGGATTGTGACGTTCGTCTCGAGGAGCTTCGGATAGTGCGCCTTCCACCAGTCCACCAGGGCGTCAAACGTCCCTCCGGTCGTGACGATCGTCGTGCCCGAGATCTCGAGCTCGGCCGGTATCGCTGCAGTTTGGATCTTCTGCTCGAGCGTCGTGCTGCTGTAGACCGAGCCCGCAAGCTCGATTGTCCTGACCAGGGCGTTATCTTCTTTTCCGGTCGTACCGACCGGATAGACATCCTTGGTGCACACCTGCCAGCTGCTCGCGTTCGCCCGATTGGTAGCGATGTAGAAAAGGGCCACGCGGCTGCATAGTATGTCGTAGCGAGGATTGATGTAGATCTCCTCGAAAGGCGCGTAGCTCGAGCTATCGGCAGATCCGGCCGGCTGAACCGCCAGGCTTGTAGTGGTCAGGCTGGAGCGAAGGGCACAGTTAAACTCAGGCGGGTTGACGCTGTAGTCCCACCAGCCCACGGCATCCGGCGCCATGCTGAGCAGGTAATTGATCGCGTCCGCGCAGCTGCGATCGTTCACCTGAGACCAGATCAGGTTCTGAGATAGGCTGATGGTGCCGACTGCGACGTTGGCGCCCTGGGCCGCGGCATATTCGATGATGGCAGTGATAGCCGTGCCGACGTTCACCTTCACGCCGGTGTCATCCTGGCCAAGGATCACCTGGCCGCGGTCGACGTCGATCAACGTGGAGCTCGGATTGTCGGGGTCTGAAGCCTGCTTGAAAGTCTGGAGCAGGGCGCGCCGCTCGAGCAGCTCCCAGGGCCCGTTCGCGGAATAAGTGATCCGTTCCGCCTGGCGCACGCCGCGGCGCGGGATCTCCCGGATCGTGCCGCGGAACCGCACGGTCGGTGTGCCGGCATCAACCTGAGAGGTCAGCACGACTTCGTCCCCATGGGCGAAAAGAGCGGTGCCGTCAAAGGCGGCCGGGTGCTCAAAAGTGATCCGGTCGACCGCTCGATTGACGATCGTAAGGTGAGGGTTTTTCAGCCCGAGCTCGGCAAAGGTCTGGCTGTTGATCTTCCAGATAATGGCCATCGTTCACTCTCAATTCCGCTGAGCTTTGAGCTGGGCCTCGAGGGTGGCCGTCTCCTGCTTCACGATCCGATCGATGGCCTCCCGCAGCACCTTTCCATGGGCCGCCGTCAGGCTCTTCGCCATCTCCTGAAGGGCAACTAACGTGGCGCCCCCGAGATCTTCACCGACCTGCTGCCCTGCCGTAGCAAGCGCCTCCTTATTGATCTCAACGGCGCGGCTGGCGACGCGTTCCTGATCGAGCGTCGATAGACCGAGACCCGAATCGCCCCGAAGCTGGTTCAACACGGTTCGGCGGGGCGCGTTCTCAAGGTCTTGCTTCAAGGCATCCTTCAGCTGTTCACGGTTCGAAATCGTTGTAGCGGCATCCTCAGACGCCCGGATGCCAGCATTGAACTTCCGCTGCGTGCTAACCTCGGAGACCGCTTTTTGATAGAGCTCGGTCGCGGTTCGAGTTGCTTCCTCGGCGGCGGCCGCCGCGGCAGAAACACCCTGGAGGTTCTTCTCGAGCTCGCTCGCTCTCCTTGCCGCGTCGTCAGAGGTCGCCGCACCCTGTCGCGCCTCGAGCCGGTCCTTTGCCCCCGAGAAGACATTGAATAGACCGAGCCGGCCGAGGAGCGACGGCAGATCATTGGTTAGCATGTCAGCCCCGGCCTGGAATCCGGTGAGGGTCTTCAGCTTCCCGAAGTAGCTGATGTCCTGCTCGCGCCCAAAACGATCTTCCTCAACCGCGGTCCGGCGGCGTTTCAAGTCATCGGCCTGCGCACCTAGTTGGAATTGCGCTGCGATCCGGGTGTTGAGGATGTCGGCCGCGGTGCGTTCCTTGGCCGAGAGTACTTCGTCTTCACGCGTTCTCTGGCCGGATACATAGTTCGCAAGCAGCTTCTGTTTAGCGGCCGTTTTCTCGGCGGAATTCAGTCCCTCATTCGCATCGATGCCGGCGATCTGCGCACCGAGCTTCGACTTCTCCAGGCGATCGATGAGCGCATTGGTCTGCTCGAGATTCGCGAGCAGCTGCTGCGATGATTTCACCGCGTCGTCGACTGCGTTCGTGAATCTACTGAGGCGCTTCTTCTCGAGCTCCTCCGCACGCTCGGACGTCCGCTTCATCGCCGCATTTACTTCCTCCTGCGAGGCCTGAACCTGCCGGTTGATTCGGGTGAACGCTAGGGCCGCCCCGGCGAGAAGGCCGAATCCGGTAATCAGTAATCCGATCGGACCGGCCGTACCGATCGCACCGCGCACGACGTTCAGGAATCCGCGGAACGCCTGGGCGACGCCGAAGATCGACTGGATCCCACCGCTCGAAGCGCGGGTGAGCCCGTCGAACATCTCAGTGGCACCGCGGCCGGCTTCCTTGAGGCCACCGAGCTGCTCCTTCGCGCCTTTCGCGCCCTGGGCAACGCCCTCTTGCTTCTTCGCCTGGGTCGCGAGGATATCGTTGAGCTTCTGAGCCTGCTCGGTCGTGAGCTTGAATCCGGTCGTGTCAGCGACCGACTTGATGAGCACCTGCAGCTGGAGATCTTGGGGAGTAGCCATGGTCAGGTGAACGCGATCCGGTTTCTCCGACAGAACAGAAACACCTCGATAGCTGGGTCATGGTACCAGGCGTCGGGATTCGGGAAGGTGAAGACGTAGGGTCCGGAGCCGGGGACAAGGATCGGTTTGAAGGCCTGCAGGCACTGGATTCGGATCGGGGTCTTGCGGTCCTCGCGCCACAGGTTGAGGACGGCGCGGGTTTTCCCGCGAGGAAACTGGTCGGAGTAGTTGCCGAACGAAGCGTCGCACTCCTTGCCAAAACCCTCGACCAGGCCGGTGAGTTGAACGTCCGAGGCACCCTTGGCGGTGAACCCGTACTTCGTGCCGTCGATAACCCACCTTTCCGCGGACAGGCGCAGGCGCTGAACGCGGTCGTTGATGTCGGCTACGTTTTCAGGGTTCCCAGCAGGCGGGAGAACCGTGCCGAAATCTCCGGTGAAGTCGGAGAGCTGCGTCGTGAACTTGAGCGTCGCGGACAGGCCGGCTGGCGGGCAGCAGATGGTGCCGCGCTCGTCGATCGACTGGCCGTTGTGGTCAGGGCCCACCCACACTCGGAAATAACGATCAACTGTGCCGTCTGGGTTCATGCGGTTATCAGTAGCCTCCGCGGCCGCCGCGCACCTTCGGCACGGTGGGAGTGATGGCGGTCGTCGTTGCCGATTGCGTTGAGGTCGCGCTCGAGTCGTAGACGACGTTGTGCGCGCGGACCTGGTAGTCATATTGAACGCCAGGCTGTAGGCCGGTATCAGTGTAGCTAGTGGCGCTATCGCTCGTCGTCCCAACCACTGCGAATCCTGCGCCATGGTATGCGCGGAGGATCTGAATGCCCTGGAATTTGGTGTCAGCGTTGGACCAGGAGAGTGAGACGGAGGTCGTCGAGGCTGCAGCCGCGGAAAGCCCGGTAGGCGTCGATGGCGTCTCAGGTACACCGAGCGGAAACTTGCCTGAAAGATCGATAACGAACGCCTTGAAATACGAATAGGTGCCAGTGAACTGGGACGTCGCGCCAGCGTCAGAGCCGAACAGGACGCTGGTAACAGTTGTCGCTAGGTCAGAATTGCGAGTGGACTCGCCGATATATGCGTAGGTGTTGGCGTCGTAAACTCGGACCGTGAAAGCGCCAGGATTGCCGGGAGTGTAGACGCCGGTCACGATATAGGTCGTGCTCGCGTAGGTGGCTACATTGGCACCCGTGCCCGAGGTCGAGCTGAGGGTCGTTTCTGATCTCTGGCTTGGTGGCGTGCCGCCGCCGCCGACGGCGTAATTGAGGTAGCCCTCTTTGCCGCTGTCGGTCTTCATCTTGACGAAGTCGATGCGGCTGTTGGCGCCGGCGCCGGCCGGGAAATAGGCCGTTGTTTGCCAGAGCATCGAAAACGAAACCGGACCTGCAACCCCTGTGAACGCGAGGGCTGCTTCGTTCTGGTAATACTGATGGTCGAACTTAAAGCCAACCGCGCTAGCGAGGTTGTAGGTGCTGGCCCCGACCTTATACTTGTAGTACGGCGCTTCGCTGATCGTGTTGTTCACGGTCAGCGCAGACGCATCCGTTCCAGAGTAGGAGATCGTCGGCGTCGTTGCCCTGAGGGACGCCTGCAAAACAGTGGTCGTCGCGTTGGCGTTTAGCGTTTGTCCCGTTGCGTCGACGGCAGCGTCAACAGCCTGTGTTTGACCGTGGGCGAGCACCGCCGAAAGCAGCAGCAGCGACAGGAGGCTAGTTGGTCTTAATGGTGACATCGCATTCGGCAACGAAGCTCGTGATCGAGGTCATGGTGACAGGCGCATCGATTCTACATTCGATGTAGTCGCCGCTTGAACCGTTCCACCGCGTAACGGCCTGACTCAGTCCCGTGACGGTAACGCGGCCAGGAAAAGTGTTCGCGGCGATTGTCGTCGAGCCGATGACAGTCGAACCATTCAGCAGCAGCTGGACGGTCAGGTTGACCGCACTGCCGCCGGAGCCGTACATTTGGAAGCTGTACTGCGTGATCGTTCCGCTGACTGGAAGATACCGGTAATAGCGCTGATTGTTGCCGGCGGCGGTCGCATGCCAGCCGAGATACACCGAAGTGTTTTGCGCGAACGTGAAACCGCCGACGGACTTCAGCTCGAGGCTCTGGTAGTTCGGCGCGATCGGGCCACCGTTAGCGCGCTGGTAGTGGTAGACTGCCCAGTTTCCCGATCCCAGAGAAACAGCGTGGAACGAGTCGCCGGCGGCGGTCGTGATGTTTGCGGCGCCAGGAAGAATGAGCGACGTCGCGTTATGGGTCAGCGTCAGGGCGCCAGTAAACCGGCCCCACTTTTGCACGCCTGCAGCAACCGTTCCAAAGCCGGTGATCGTGGTCGTTCCGGTAATCGAAACTTTGTTGCTGGTCACAGCTCCAAGATCCGTGGTCGTAGCGCTGGCGACAGCGGTTTCGGCGCCGCTGATGGCGTCATAGGCACCGTAGCTCGTTGTCGCTCCCGTGCCGCCGTTACCGATCGCAAGGGCACCGGTAACCTGCGACGTCAGATCCAGCGCGGACGAGACGGTATCGCTCAGCAGGTAGGTCCCCGCCCCGTCCAGGGACTCGAAGCGCAGGGCATAGCGGCCCGCGGCCGGCGTGAAGGTGGTCGACGTCGCGTTCGTCGAGCCGTTGCGATAGGAGGCAGGGAAGGTGATCGACTGCGAGCCGTTGCAGACCACGACGAGGGTGCTGGTCGCGCTCGTGGACTCCGTACCGGTGAATCCGGTGATCGTGAGGTTCCCGCTAAGGGTCACCGTTCGGCGTTCATTCCACGCGAGCGTGACGCTGCCGCTCGTCGAGCCCAGGGCGGTAAAAGGCTGGTCGAAAACGAGTCGCGTGCCGGCGCCGATCGCTCCCGAGGTAGTCTTCCCCTCGAGGATGGAATGACCGACGACATAGAAGTTGCCCGCCACCTTGAGGCCGCCGCTACCGCTCAGGCCGGACGAGCTCGTCGTACCTACCAAAGAATTGCCGGTGTTCTGGTTGAAGATGTTGTTGCCGGATCCATCGATCGACCAGCCGGTGATCGGCGTCGTTGTTCCGGTGAGCGTAGTTTGAACGTCCACCCGCGTGCCCTGGGCCGACCCACTGTGCTGCTCTGTCGTCGAGAACACCAATTGAGCCGACGGTATGATCCAGTTGGTGCCGTCGTACGTGTTGAGGCGGTATACTCCAGTGGCACCGCTCGGGGTCGCGGAAAGCGCCCCGAGATTGCCACCCGCGAACCAGGCATCAAACGCCGGAGCGCGCGAAATGTCACCGGCACGAAGAGCGGAGAAGTTAGGACTGCCCGTTAGTGCGGTGCCCTCGCGCTGCGTATAGAAACCCCGGCCCTTGCGCGTCGAGTCTCCGACCCAGTTGACATAGACGGCGTTGTTCGAGGAAATGACATCGCCATCGTCGGTCAGGTAGGCGCCGGAGTCCTGGATCGTCTTGCCGCCGGTGCCGTCGAATCGAACGATCGCGTTGTCGTGGGACGACGCCGGCCCCGCGACATCGCCGGATCCACCTCCGGATGACACAACCCCGGAGACCGCGCGCCAGCGGGACGATGTCGCGTCGTAGCGTAGGATGACGCTCGTGCCGGCGGTCATCGTGATGTCCGAGCCGATCGCGAAGCGGTTCGCGGCCGCCGAGCTGCTCGACTCGTTCTTCAGCACGATCGAGAAGGAGCCCACATTGTGCACGAAGAGGGTCCGACCCTCGACGCCCGCCAGGAGGCCGGTGATGTTCCGCGTCGCATCCGACGAAAGCCTCAGCGCGAACGAGCTCGAGAGACTGGTCGGGCTGTAGTCGTTCTGGTCCGCGGAGATCTGGGTGGGCGTTAAGGAGCCCCTAAGCGTGACCGTTTGCCCGACCTTGAGGTCATCAACGAGGGACTGCCCGCGGACGAGGACGGCCAGGGGAAAGAACGCGAGGAGAAGCAGCTTGGATTTCATGGGTTAAGCGACGGCGAAGAGGCCGCCGCGGAAGGTGTACTCGACGACGACGGACAGCCCGATTACCTGGACGATCGAGACTGAGGCATAGGCAGCATCCGCCAGGGTGGCGGTCGACGTGTCGCCGGTCGGTCCGCACTTGATGGCCAGATCGCCGTTCTCCGACAGATCGCCCTGGTGGGTGAACACGAACTCCTGGGCGAGGCGCAGCGATGCGAACTGGGCGGTGACCCGGAACTTCAGCTCGGTCGTCTGGCCCTTGCGGCCGTAGAACGAACCCTCGACCGCGCGGAAGAGCGCGACCTCGTCGACCACCTGCTGCCCGTTGAGCTGAATGCCCGACGGCCCGATCCGGCCGAGTGCCGGATCCGGGGAGGCAAGCAGGACGCCGTCATAGGTAATCTCGAGAGCGTAGCTCACGGAGGAGTCGTAGCGCCGACGTAGTAGAGGGGCTTGGCGACGCCGGCCGAGAAGGTGCGGGTCGGCTTCCAGGTCAGCTCGCCGACGCGGTCGAGCGCCTTGTCGTAGTTGAACGAAGCCGGCTGGAGGACGGCGCCGTACAGCTGCAGGTAGACCGAGGAACCATCCGAAAGGAGGAGGTTGTCGGTGCTCGAGAGACGGCGGCCGCGGCCGGCGCCGGTGTCCTGCATGACCAGCTTGGTGTAGACATCGTCCTCCGTGACGCCGATCGGCGTGCACGAGAAGACGGCGTCCGCCGAGTTGATCCTGCGGGTGGAGATCCCGCCGGCGTCGTCGCCGATGCCCTCGAGATTGAGCGGGAACGTCGCCTTGATGCCGGCGCGGGTCGCCAGGGAGCTCCAGGGCGCGCTGGCGCCCCAGCCGAGGGTGTAGGCCTGGGTGATGATGTCCGACGGGCTGAAGGAGGTATCCAGGGTCACGCCGGTCGACTTCGTGTAGAAGGCGTTGGCGTTCGTCGGCGCGGTCGCGAACTTCCGGAAGGCCTCGAAGGTCACCTCGCCGATCGCGGTCGCGGCCGCCGATCCGGTAAAGTCGGGCGACTGGGACACGATCGTGTTGTGGAAGAGGTACTGATCGCCGGTCAGGGTGATGACCTTGAGGTACTCCTGTTCGATGATCCGGGAGATACCGGTGCCCGAGGCGGTGAGATTGACCGCGCTCGTGCCGGCCAGGGCGTTCGCCTCGGTCGTGTGCAGCGTGCCCGTCGTCGACGTGAGCTTGTGCAGGTAGTAGAGCTGGGAGGACAGGCCCGTGGGAAGCGTCCCCAGGGTGGCGGTCATCACCGGAGCGCCGTCGCGGAACCTCGCCAGGCTGTTGAAGGTGATGATCTCCGTTGCCGTGTCGACGGACACGATCTGCGCGACGGCATGCGCGAGCTCGCCCGGCGTGATGATGCCATAGGGCCAGAGGACCGAGAGGGCGTCCAGGCGGCCGACCGGCGTGAACTTGATCTCGAGGGACGCGTTGGCCTCGCGCTCTTCGATCGAGCCGTAGGCAGAGAGATCGACGCCGAAGGTTTCCACCTTCGGGCTGACGAGGATGTTTCCCTTGGAGTAAAAAGCCTTGTTCCGGGAGAAGACGTACGCCGGACCGGCGATCAGGAGTGCTGGATTGATGGGCGTGGGCATGGCGGGAGCGGGTTATTGATTACGAGATGGAGGATTCGCGAAGGTCGGACTGCTGCAGGTCGGCGGTGTGCGCGGCCGCGCGGACGGTGGCGGCAGCGGCCAGGGTGAACGGCGCCGTGTAGGCGAGCGTCGGATAGGAGCCGTCGATCGAGTAGAGGATGGTCGCCCCGACCTCGGTGCAGCTGAGAGTCACGACCAGCCCGACCGCGGAAATCGTCACCGGGGCGCACTTGCGATAGTAGGCCAGGCCGCTCTTCTGGAGCAGCTTCACGTCGATCGTGACCTTCGGATCCGCGACGGCGCTCGGCGTGATCGCATCGGGCGCGGCGTAGATCACGTTTCCCTTGCCGGGATTGAAGTGATGGCAGACCTGGAGGACCTGCAGGGCGACCTCCTCGCAGCTCTTGAGCGTGCCGTTCGGCCCCATGTTGATCGCAGGCAGCTCCTGGACGCGGACCGTGATCGTGTTGTCGAGCCGCGGGCCTGGCGCGTCGAGATCGGTGGCATCCGCCGTCGGCATGAGGACGAAGACGGCCACGCCGGCCTTGCCCGCCTTTTTGACCATGCCGGCTAGGAGCTGGTCCGCCCGGCCCTGGATCTGGACGAAGCCGTCGTTGTCACGCGGCCGCATGATGAAGACGCCGATGTCCGCGAAGAACGAGTTGGCCTCGAGCCGCGCGGCGACGTCGCGCTGCAGGCGTTCGAGCTGGGAAGGGGTATAGCTCATGGCGAGAGGCGATCGCGCCAGGCGACCAGGATGGCGGCGGAGACGACCCCGGAGTAGTCGCTCGAGCGCTCGGCGATCGACGAGGAGATGAACGGCCGCGCCGGCATCTTCATATGGCGGCGGTGAGCACGGACGGTGACGATGCCGAGGACGGCGCGCTGCTTGCGCTTGTGCTTGATGGCGGAGATCCGGCCGGTCTCGAGGCTCACTGTGTAGCGCGACGCCTGGCCGAGGATCCTCCGGCTATGCTGGGCCACGTCGACGTCTCCATCGAACCCGTGCTCGTGGACGCCGGCGTAGCGGACGTTGGTCCCGATCGCGGACACGACGGCGTCGCCCTGGATCACCGCGGCGGACTTGCGCAGGGAAAGGCGCAGTCGGTTCGTGACCACGCCAAGCACCTCGGGGCGCGGGCCGCTGAGCTTGGTGCGCTGTGCGTAGGCGATCGTCATCTCGTTCTCGTAGTCGAACGCCTTTGCGATCTGGCGGTTCATCCGTTCCGGCACACCCTGGAGATGCCGGACGATGTCCACCGCGTTACTGGTGAGGGCGATCTCCATCAGGTCAGGGCGAAGCGGCGGTAGCCGTCGATTTTTTGCTTCACCTCGGGCACGAGCTCGAGGGCAGCCAGGGTGGAGGAGACGAAGGGCACGGCCTTCTCTCCGGCGATGTTGATCCCGAGATTGTCGCGGACCGACCAGATGCGCTCGCACTGGAGCAGCCAGGCAAGGTAGAGGTCATCGGGCCGGGCGAAGGCTCCGGCCGGCATGTCGATCGGCGTGCCGACTCCGGCCACCACGCCGGTCGCCGACCACGAAAGCACGTATCCAGAGGCGGGAATCGCGGCCCCGAGCCGCACCATGCAGCCGGTGGTCGTGATGGCATAGGGCGTTGCCGAGATGGCGTCGCCGTTCGCGTCCGGCATGATCACGGTCGGATTCACAACGGGCGCCTCCTCGTATTCGTCGTCGAAGGTGACCTCGATCACGGTGTCGCCGGCGTTGAGGGTGATGCGACCCGACTGGACCGCCTTCGGGCTCTCCGAGGAACCACCGGCGTCGCTGAACCAATAGCCGCCGGTGTAGGTGAAGCGCAGCCTCGAGCTGTAGGGACCAGGATAGGCCGCGAACTTGATGATGCCGGCGACCAGGTCGTGATCGACGACCAGCTGGTCGTAAGTCTGGGCGACGTAGCCGGTCGCCAGATCGTCGCGCAGCTCGATCGTCGGCGCGGCCTCGAGCGGATAGCGCGGCAGCGTGACGTGCAGGCGATTCGCCGTGCACTCGAACGTGTCGCCTACGGTCCGGAGGAACTTGCGCGCGCAGTACTGCTCGAAGCGCGCGGCGACGCCGCGGCCGATCGCGGCGATCGTCGCGTCGTAGGTATCCGCGCTGCGCAGCGATTCGTTGAGCAGGTGGATCTTCAGTTCCTCGAGGGTTCCGAGCGTGAGGTTCATGGGCGGGCGCCGGCTACTTCGTGCGGATCGTCGGCAGCGGGTTCTTGATCTGGGGCTTCTTGAGCATGGCTTAGGAGGTTTCTAAAAGGCCCTCCGCCCCATGGCGGAGGACCTCGCAGAAGACTCGCTTAGCTCGCGCTGTTGCGGAGGCCGGCGACCGGGTCGGTGGCCATCTTGCCCACCGTCAGGCGCTCGATGCCGCGGATCAGGATCTCATCCGTGGTGAAGGCGGCTTCCTTCGACGTGTCGAAGCGGACGCCGTTGCGGGGCGCCAGGTACATGAAGCTCGCGTCACCGAAGAGCGCGTGCACCAGGCTGGCGCTCACGCTCGAGGAGAGCGCGGGCATGACCGGAACCCACTCGATCGGGAAACCGTCCAGCGTGGCGCGCTGGCCCGCGACACCGCGGATATACGGCATGACAGTCGCCGAGGTGTTGAAGCTCACGAACAGCGCCTCGTACGTCGGATGAACGTAGTAGGCACCATTCTGGAGCACGGCACCATTCGGCACCCCGCGCAGCGAGCGGAAGTCCGCCAGGGTGGCGTCCGTCTGCTTCGTCTTGCCGGAGGTCGAGGAACCGCCGTTGTAATAGAACATCGTGTCGGTCACGACGTTCTTCGTCAGGCCCTCGGCCGTGCCGTTCACGCCGCTGGCCGCGCCCGTCGAGCGGAAGAACTGATAGTCCTCCACCTTGGCGATCTTGCGCGCGGCGTACCGGGCGACGAACTTGCCCACCGCAACGACCGAATCCTCGTCGAGCTCCGTGGGGAGCCGGATGAGGCCGCCGAACTTCTCCGCGGTGAACGTCACCCAGGCAAAGCTCGGGCTGACTTCGGTGACCGTGCCGGACATGGCAATCAGGCCCCAGTCCGTGTCGGTGCCGAGCTTCGGCAGCTTAACCGTCGCCGCACCGAGCGGGAACACCGTGCCGACCCGGCGGGCCGTGCCGTAGGCGTAGACCAGCTCGACCACTTCGGCCGCGTATTGCGTCGGGAGCGGGATGTCGGAAGTCGTCAGCGCGGTCTTCGCGATCACGCCGAGGTTGCGTTCGACGATGCCCATGAAGTTCTTGAGCTTCTCGGCCTCGATGAACGAACCACCCTGGCGGATGGCCGAGCAGAGAGCGAGCGAGCCGAGGAACTTCGCGCAATCGTCGGAAACATCGGCAGGCGTGCCGTCGGCGCGGGTCTGCTGCCGCATCGCCGACTTGAACTCGAGCTGCATGCGGCGGCTCTCATCAAGGGAGAGTTTCACGGCATCGATCGCCTTGGTGACAGCGTCGAGGTCGGCCTTGTTCGTGGCGACGGCCTTCTCAACCTCGTCGAGCTTGGCGAGTTTCCCGTTGAGGGATTCGAGGGACTTCGCGATCTGGGCGTCGATGCCCTCGGTGATGCCCATGCCAAAGACCGGCATGCGCACGCCGAAGGCGCGATCGATGGCGAGCTGGACCTTCACGAAGCCGACCGCCAGATGGCGGCCGAGGCTCAGGAAGAAGTTCTCGAAGTAGACGGTGGACGAGCTGACCGGCAGACGGTCAGCCTTGTCGGCGGGCGCCTTCACCAGGGTGAACCCGGCGAACAGGCCCGCGAAGAACGCGAGGAGCGTGGAGACGATTTTCATGTTGGAATCAGAGCAGGGCTTGGATCTGTGCCAGGAGGGCGAGCTTCGTCCGCGCGGGGGACGCACCGGCGGGCGCGGATTTGTCGGCCGGATTGTCGTTTGCGAGGCTGTCCTGCATGGCACAAAATTTCTGGAGGTCGTCCTCCGTGAGGGTCCCGGCCTTGTAGGCCTTCGCCAGGGCGTTGGGATTGGCCCCGAGGATGCACTGCGAGAGCTCGATCTGCTGCTGCTCGCGATAGACGCACTGCAGCTTCGCCGCGGTGGCGGCGTCGAGGCCGAGCTCCGCGATCTGCGCGAGGAAGTCCTTCGTGTCACCGTCCCACTTCGAGCACATGGACGTGGGGACGAACCCGACCGAGACCGCCTTCAGGAAGCCGTCGCGGGCCATCTTGAAGGCCCAGTCGGCGAGAGTATTCCCGCCATCGGTCACGGCGTACTTCACGTCCTCGATCAGCTCCGGGCCCTGGACCGAGAAGGCAACGACCTTGCCGAGCAACTGCCGGATGTCGCCGTAGTCGTGACTGTTCACGAAGGGCGAGTTCTTCGCGAAGTAGTCGAACTTCCAGCCGTTCACGCGCACGATCTCGCCGTGCCAGTCGAGCGACTCATCGCTCGCGCAGTAGCGGACGATGCCCTGCTTTTCGTCGAGCACCTTGGGCTCGACGGAGATCTCGCGGCGGACTGGGCCGGCGAGATGATACTTCGCGAGGAATTGGGCGAGGTTGGCGTGCATCGGGAATCAGTATTCGTAGCCGGTGATGACGACGTACCAGGTCGGCGCATTCGTCGTGTAGGTGGCGTTCGCCGTGAGGCCGATCTGGAGCGTGCCGTCGCCGGCGATCTCGAGGCCGTCCGAGAGCGAGTAGTGCGTGCGATCCCAGGCGGAGGCCGTCGCGACCGTCGCGCTGCTCGCCTGGAAGATCACGGGCGTGGAGCTCGTCGTCACGGCGCCGGCCGTGTTCACGCGCAGGGAGAAAGTCGTCACCTGGGCAGTGCCCGTGGAGTGCCCGCGGGTAGCAACCGTGATCGAGGTGATCCGGTAGCGCTTGCCACTCGTCACGACGAAGGACGTGCCGGTCGTCGTCGCGGACGTGCCCGAGGAACGGGTCAGGGTGATCGCGGTCTCGGTGCCGGTCGATCCGGCGGCCGCGGCCGTGGCATAGAACGTGACCGGCGTGCCCTGGCCCAGGACGACGCGGGTCGTGTATTCGTCGACGAGCCCGGCGCCGGCGCCGGTGCCAGCCAGGGCGAGCGGAGCGAGGAGCGCCGCGAGGAGGAGGAAGAGCAGTTTTTTCATGGGATGGAAAGTCACTCGGCCTTCGCGAGGCTGACGCAGTGGCAGTTGATGACGTTGCCAGGGGAACCGTCGGAGTCGCCGGGATGCATGAGCTCCTCGCCGTCCACGATGAACGGCTCGTCGATCGGCACGGTCTGGAGGTTCGCCGCGGCATGGGCCGGCCGGACGTTCGAGTTGCCGCTCGTCAGCCACTGCTTGAACTTCACGCCGGCCTTCTTCATCGCCGCCTGGCGGCCGAAGCCGTAGGCCGCGGAGACCTCGGTCTGCGCGATCCGCTGGGCCTCGGTCTTCGAGAGCGTGTTGAATTCCGCCCGGACGCGGTCCGCGAGATCCGTGGTCGAGTCGCCCGCGTCGATGCCCTCCTGCAGCTGGCCCTTGATCCGGTCGAAGATGAGCTGCGGCACGTTGGAGAGCCGGTTCTCGCGGTCGTCCAGGAAGGAGAGAACCTCGCTCGGGGCGAACTTGAACGGGTCGTCGCGGCCGAGCTCGCCGAAGAGCTGCTCGCCGGCCTTGTCCAGGGCGGCGATTCCCTGCTTGCGCATCGCGGCGAGGAAGCGGTCCTTGAATTTCGTGAGGTCAAAGAGGAAGTCGCCAGCGGCCGCCTTCGCGACCGCGTACTGGGCGAGCTTCGCCTTCCCCTGGTCGCCCTCGATGTTCCGCAGGGTCTCGATCCGGATCTCAGTCAGGAGGCGACCAAATGCCGACTTGTAGGAGAGGATGCTCTCGCGGCGGGGCTTCATCTGCTCGCGCCACTGGGCGATCTCCTTGGGGGGCCGATCGGCCTTCTGGGCGACCGCGCCGGCGCCGCAGTTGCAGGTGAAGGCGGCCAGGACGTCGGCCTCGATCGCCGCTGCCTGGTCCTTCGTCGACCGGGCGCGGGCCTTCGAAAGGAGGAGCAGCTGCAGGGCAGCGACGTCGGGATCCATGGCGCGGCGGATCCGGCTTTCCTCGCCCATCGCTGGATCCTCGGTCGGATCGGACGGCACTCGATCCGCACGGCTCAAATCCACAGGCGCCACCGCAAACGGCAGGTAAGGAATCTCCCAGCCGCTGAACGGCTCCATGCCGAGGTCGAGGTAGTCGTTGACGTCCTTCCAGGCCATGCCTGAGGCCCAGAGCTTGAGCGCAGTCTCGATCCGGGCCGTCCGAACTTCCTGCATGACCGGATGATCGTCCCAGTCATGCTCGGCCGTGATGACCTTTTTCGTCTGCCGCGAGGCGAGTTCGCCATAGGCACCGGTGATCCGGCGGGAAAGCGGCTGGCTCGTCCCGGTGATCAGCTGGTAGCGGTCGCTGTCCTTGCCGATCGAATAGGCCGCCTTCACGGCCGACATGGAGGGTGGCACTCCAAAGGCGACGTAGGTTTCCTGATGCGAGAGCGAGACCGTGTTGGCGAGATCTCCACCCGCGGCCTGTTCCTTCGGCCGGTCGATCGTGATGTCACCGGTCAGGAAAATATCCTTCGCGATGCCGGCCCGCAGGGCTTGCCGCTTCGCCCGCAGGTCAGCGATGATCTGCTCACGCTGAGGATCGTCAGGGGCTCCGTTCTTCCCGATGACGAAGACGCCTTGGTCGCCGTTGTTCCGCATCAGCTCGCGGACATAGTTGCCGGTCAAGAACGCGCCCTCGGCCGCCACCTGGGCAAGCTGGGCCCGCCCGATTCCCCGCCAGTCGTCGTAGGGGTTCGGCTCCATCTTGTGGATCACCTCTTCCGGAAGGAAGACGTGCCGCCGGCCGCCGGCATCGACCCAGGCGTAGCCGAGCAGCTCGCCCGCCTGGACGATCAGCTGGATCCGGTCGGGCCGGGCGATGATGAAGGGCGGCTTTTCCGCCTTGGAGAAGGGCAGATTCCAGCTCGCGTCCAGGAGGATGAAAAACTCGCCCTCGAGGAGGAACCAGAGCGCCAGGAGGTGATCGACCTGGTTGCGGTTCAGCCGCTTCTTGTCCGGGCCGATCGCCGGCTTTTCCCACCAAGCCTCGAGCTTCGCGTCGCTGTACTCGTTCGCGCCGGCATAGAACCGGAGCGGCAGGCCCGTGAATTCCCCGGCGATCAGGTTGATGGCCGAGAACACCCAGGGCGACTGGATGTAGGGCTGGATGTACTTCGCGCGGGTGGTGTCCGTGTCGTAGACGTCCGCCCCGGTCTGGAACGCGCGGGCGAGCTGCGACAGGGACTTGGCCTTGAAACTGCCGACCAGGCCGTCCAGGCGGGCGCCGATGGCGCCAAAGAAGGCTTTCTTTGGCTGGCTCATACCGCCCCCCCCCGTCCGAAACGGTGTGATTCCGAAAACGGTGCCACAAAACGGCCTTTAAGCCGCATTAAGTACCCGCTTCCCGCCCCTCGGGTCGAAAATTGCGGTACAGATACGCACCAAGCCGACTTTTGGGCCTTATCGGGCAAAAGAATCGATTCGGGTTTTTGGGTGAAAGGCATGGTGGAGGGGGTCAGATGAGGGCGGAGCTATAGGAAGCGGTCCCGCGGGAGGCCGCCCGGATGGCCAGGGCAACCGACCAGAACTCGTCGGCATGGCCGGCCTCGTCCCGCGTGGCCGCGATCGACACCCGGCCGCCGGGGCTCGTGATCTTCTCCGGCTTGCGAAGGCTGTCGCGCAGGGTCGGGTCCATCGGGATCTCGATCCGATGGTCCTCGAACACCTGGAGCATTTCGGTCGCCATGATCTCGGTCACCCGCGCGGTCGGCGACTTGGAGCCGTCGGCGCGCAGCCGGGTGGAGATGGCCTCGGTCGCGCCGAAGTTGACGCCCTCGATCCGCTGGCCCCAGGACGTCTCCTGGGAATACTCGACCAGACCAAGGCCGATGCCGGTCATGTCGATCGCGCCCCGGCGGAACTTCGGCAGCGTGGCGATCCGCTGCAGCTCGGCCTGCTGGGCCGGCAGGCGGACGTTCTCCATGCGCAGCATGGCGACCACCCGGTAAGCCTGGCCGATCTTCTCGAGGACGGTCTGGACCGAAAGGTCGCGGTTCCGGCCGACGTCCTGACCGAGGTAGAGTTCGCCGATCGTCTTCGACAGGAGCCGCTCGATCGTGGCCGACGACCAGGACTGGCTCTCGATCACGACGCCCTCGCGCTGCGCGGCGTTAATCAGCTCCTGGGTGAGGAGCGCGCTCGCCTCGTCGTTGAACAGGCACTCGTAGTTCTGGTCGTAGGCGCGCTTGTCGCTCGCCTCGGCGCGGGCCTGCTCCGGGGTGATCTCCTTGCCGGTGACGGCCGAGTAGATCTTGATCTCGCCGGCTTGATAGGCGTCCGAGCGGCGGACGCGGTAGTACGGGATCCGGCCCTCGCTGATCAGCTGGTAGAACATGTTCCGCCGACCGTTGCCCGTGCTGGCGATCCGGCAGAGGAAGTCGGGATTGCTCGAGATGATCGGCTCGGCCGCCTCCCAGATCGCGGCGCTGTCCTGGTGGAACGCGAATTCGTCGAGGATCAGGTCGCCGGAGAAGCCGCGCGCGGTGCGCGGGTTGGCCGCGAGGACCAGGATGCGGCCCACCTGGCCGGCGATCGTGATGCGCACCTCGCTGCGCATCATGTCGTATTTCATGTCCTCCGAGAGGTCGCTCCGCTTGTCCAGGTCCGCGTTGTTGCTCTCGAGCTCGATCGCCTGGCCGAGCTTGCGGCAGAACTCCTGGCACTTGAGGACGAACTCCTGGCCGTTGGCGCGGGAATTGGAAAGGACCGTGACCAGCCGGCCGGGATGGCGCAGCAGCCGGTCGACTGCCCAGCCGGCGAGCGTGTAGCTCTTTCCGATCTGGCGGGACCAGTGGATGATCAGGGTCTTCGTCTCGTGGTCCCAGAAGACGCGCTCCTGGTACTTGCGGAACTTCACCAGGGCGTCGGCCTTGGCGACGACGTTCGGCATCGCGCCGGCCGAGACCGACGCCACGGCCGCGGCAACGGCGAGCGTCCTTGCGACCCGGCGGCTGGACTTTACCAGGGCGGTCATGCGCTGGTGACCTCCGAGTTGCGGACCGGCTGCCAGTCGGTCGGGCGATCGCCGAAGAGGATCTGACGGACCCGCTCGGTCTTTTCCTTGGCGTCGAGCTTCGTGTCGGCGGTCACGGCCTTCAGCTCCTTTGCGTGAGTGATGACGGCCGCGGCCGCGTCGAGCTGAGCGAGCTCGAACTTCTCCTCGAGGAGCCGGAGCCGTTGGGCGTCGCCCGACCGCTTCGCCTCGCTGTCGGCGAGTTTGCGCTCGAGGTCGCGGTCCAGCCGATCGCGATCCTTGCGCTGCTCCAGGGAGGCGCGCAGCTGCAGGGCCACCTTCACGACCTGGGCGACGTCGACATCCTCCCCCGAGGTGTAGATGTCGAGGAGATCCGAGGCGGCCGCTTCCTCGACAGCATCGAGCGGGTGCGCCCCGCCCTCCCGGACGGCTGCCAGGATCTGGGCCGACTTTTCGCGGCCTGTCGCCAGCCGCTCGAGGTGCGCCTTGAAGGTCGTGTTGCGGAAGGTCTTCGCACCCTCGAGAGAGACCAGGACGCCGTGCTTCTTCGCCGCGGCCTGCACCTGGGCAAGGGTCGGCGAACCGCTCAACGCGCGCAGCTCGTCGAGCAGGGCGACGAGCTGGTCGTGACTGAGGGAGTTGGCGATCTTGCCAGGCATCAGGCTAGAGCTACTCGAGGTCGACGTGACCGATTTTGAGGCACTCGCGCGTCTGAACTGCTGGCTCCAGCTGCGCGACAACCGAGGCGCCACCGACCGGAGCCTGCTTCTCGTCCCTCAGAAGGCCGACGAAGCCAGGACCACCGCCCCAATGACCGAGCTGCTTCTTGCCGCGAAACATCACGACCTGGGTCGAGCAGTAGTCGGAACCAATGGTGCCGCCGATGACGATGCCGACTGCGCCAGTATCGTGTTGAACGATGTCGCCGAGTTTGGCCGGCGTGCCGTCTTTGTAGTGCATGGGAATCTAGAAAATTACACCCGGCGGGCGCGCATGACCTACGCACCCGCCGGGGTTTTCACCTACAACCAACCGACCGTAAGACCCGCGACCACCACGGCACGGGAAGTGAGAAATCCTGGTCATAGGCCTTGCTCCGCCAGGAAGTCGCGGCCGGCAGCGGTGATCCGCCAGCGCTTGTTCTCGGGGGAGAGTTGCTTCGCGACGACGACGACGAGGCCCTTGTCCATCAGGTAGACGAGCTCGCCGCGGACGATGTCGTCGTTGGCGCTCGGGAAGGCCGCGAGCTTGGCCCCGGTGACGATCGTCGCCAGGGGAAGGTCGCGATCGGCTCCGACCTCGCGCAGCTGCTGCAGGAGGCAGATCCGGAATCGCTCGAGCTCGGCTGGTTTCATCGGGAGGCGTCGCGCGCCTGGTCGCGCATGAAGTTGGTGACCGTGGTCGTCAGCTGGCTGACGCCCTGGTTGATCTGCTGGAGCTGCCCGTCCAGGCTCGAGGTCAGCTTCGTGTTCTCGTCGATCTTCTCGTTGATCTTGTCGAAGCGCCGCTCGGTCGATTCCTCGACCCGCTGGATCCGCGCGTCGATCTCCTCGCGCTCGCGCTTGATTCGGCCGTGCGTTTCGGTCTTCACCGTCTGAAGCTGCTGCTGGGTCGCGATGCCCGCGTGCTCCTTCACTTCGACGGGCTGATCCCGGAGCGTGGTGCTGACCCCGCGCCCGGTGACGGCGCGCACCAGCATGACGACCGCGGTGATGCCACCGATCAGGTAGAAGAAGACGGACAACCAGGATGTCAGGGCCTCCGGCGGCGGCGTGGGCGCGGATAAGTCGGCGAGGAGGAGCGGCATCATTTGTCGAGGGCGCGGGTCTGGTTGTTCTTGAGGTCGGCGATGAGCCTGAGAAGGGAGGCTTCGGTAGCGTTGCGGTCGGCGATGTAGGCGGGGCTCACCAGCTGCAGCGGCTGCGCGAGCTCGAGCTCGCGGCCGGTGCCGGGCACGAGCTCGTTGACGGCCACCGCGCGGATCTGGGCGGCGGTCGCGTCATCCGGTGCGAGGATCCTCGTCCCCTTTGCCAGGACCAGGCGGTAGCTGTTGCCCGTCGCCCCCTCGGTTACGCTCGGATGCGTAATGCTCGAGCATGCCGCGGCGCAGAGCGTCAGCGGCAGCAAGATCACCGCGAGCCTCAGCCGCAGCGATCTGCTGCTGGAATTCCTCGATCTCATGGTCGACGGCGATCTCTTGCTCGACGGCCGTGGGCGCGCGGCGGCTCCTGATCCAGAAAAAGACCAGAGGAGCCAGCGCGCCGAGCAGGCCGAAGATTGCGATCGCCAGTTGCACATCAGATGAAGGGCTCGGTGCGGGGAGCGGCCTGGGCGTCGGTCTTCGCGGCCGGCGCGGCCGTGAACTGCGGGCCGACCTTGATCGAGCCCAGGTAGTCGAGACCCCAGGCAAAGATCTTGAATGCCGTGGAGGCTTCGGCCTTCGCGACGAACGCGTCGTCGGCCGTGCTCGGCGTCGACTTCACGATCAGCTCGACTACCGAGACGATCGGCTTGAAGACGATGCGCAGGGTCGCGACGATCGCGAGGAAGGTGACGAGCCAGGGATGCGTCTGGGCGAAGCTGACGATGAAGGGCACGGCGGCCGCGGCGGCCGTGTCGATCGCCACCTGGCTGATGCCGCTCGAGGTATCGGCGGCGGTCTGGGCGTGGACGGGAAGAACGAAAAGCGCGAGGGCGCTGGCGAAGGCGAACGCCCCAAGGAGGAGCGGGAGCTGGCGGTTATTTTTGTTCATGGGTGGAAAGTCAAAGGACCCGGCCGGAGGGTTTCGTGAGCGGCGCGCCCTGGGCGGCAGCCTGGGCATGATTCACCGGATTTGGACAACGACCCCGTTGCGGGATGCCAAGGGCCTCGCGCCGAGCCCGGAGCGCACCCGGATGAACCTTCGTCATCCACGCTGACAGGCAGCAGCGCTTCACGCCCACCATCTCCGCGGCTTCGCGCTGCGTCATTTCCGGCCGCTTCATCAGCATCTCGAAGGCCTGCTGGTAGATTGGGCTGGAAACGGTCGGCCGAACTTCCCGGTGTTCCGGCAATTCGGCCTTAACAAAGTCTGCCGGATTCGGCAGCGGATTCAGATTGTGGTCGCGCGATCCGCGGCACTTCAGGACGAATTCTTTCGTCGGCAGCGTGACGACGATCTCGCCCTGGCCTGTGGAAAGATGAAGCGCGACGCGGTCGCCATCTCGGCACACGTCGATCGCTCCCGCGAAGAATCGACCGACCACGTCGGTGATTCTGCGGCCTGTTCGAACTGGACTTGCGGGGGCGGTCGGCATTGACATGCCGACCATAGAATAAAATTCCCACCGGCCGTTAGGCTTCGGTGGGAACGGTGGGAACCGTAACGACTATTTCGCGGACTATTGCCTCATCGCTTCGAGCTTCGCATCGATGCTCCGGAGGTAATTCCGGCAGCGCACCAGGTAGCTAATGATGCATGATGTCACGTAGCAGGTCAGACCGTTCGCGAGAGAGATGCCGATGATAGACAGTCCTAATTGTGGCGAGTCCGTGAATGCTGTAATTGCTCCTATCAATCCACCGATACCGACGCTGACTATTGCGAGCACTATCAGCACCACTTCGATCCATGGCTGCTCGTAAGGAACTAGGTAGCCTCTCTCAGGTGTCGCCTGAATGGTATGGCCGGCTGGCGGGTTCAATTCCTTAGCCGGCAGCGTGGACGGCTGCGTCGATTCAATTTTCATTGGGTAACCTCCTCTATTCGCTGCTGCATCCGTTTGATCGGGAGAGCTTCCTTCACTTCGTAATAGGCCAGAGCAATCCCACCAGGCACTTGCTCGGCGAGATCGAGGTAGGCTCGGACGTGATCTTCTATCTGGGTTCGGGTTGGATCTGGGGGTACGACTGAATGCTTGGGGTGGAGCATCGCCCTATCTTTGCCTGCATCCTCTATTCCGTGAGAATCGGATGAACTACCGGTTTTCCGGTATCTGGACAGATCGTGTCGGTTTGAGCCTGAGTCCAGATGTCTTGGCCTTTCTGGACTACCTGTGATCAGATATCGCTCCTCTACCCCGAAGAACTTCGCGAGTTTCGTCCAGTGCTTTGCGAGCGGAGGAGTCTCCGACTTTAGCCAGTTGAATACCGTGGACCGGGCGATCCCGTAAGATCGCGCGAATTCGGTTGGTTCAATGCGCTTCTCCTCGAGAAGCGCCCGAAATCTTAGTCCAAAACTATTAGCCGATGAGTCCAAAATATCCTTGCAGAGTCCAAGTTTTCTGGCGTATTCGTTTAGATACATCCGAAAAACATGGACTCTAGGTCAAGACAAATTGCCCGGCGGCTCAGGGCGAAACTCGCGATGCGAGGCTACAAGATTCGACGGTTTGCCGAGGTATATCGCTTCTCAGAAGCGACCGTGAAGGCCGCCATCGATGGCAAGCGGATGGGCCCAATCTCTCAGACGATCGTCGCCAAGATCCAATCGCTGTGACGACCCCAGCTCTCAAAATCTACAGTTACGTCCTCGAGAAAGCGGAGGACGACACCGCGGCCAAGCGCGCAGAACTCTACCGCGCATTGGCGGCCGTTATCGGTGATCCGAGAAAAGCGCGGGAGCTCAACCAGATCGCGGACGAGCTGGAGCAGATTAACCGGCGCTGCCGGCAGCTCACACTCGGACTCTAGGATTCGATGACCGCGAAGCTCTCAGCACCCGTTCGCCAAGCAGCCGCGAAAGCGACGCTGCAGTTCGACTGGCTGGTGCCGCACAAGCCGTCATTCTCGTTCCGCGAGGTGTGCGGGATCACGGGTCTCTCGGACAGCTTCATCGAGAAACTCTTCGACGCCGGCCGCGAGCTCTCGGGCCACGAGTACAACGGCGGCCGCGGTGAGCGGATGACGAAGCGCGTGCCACGCGCCTTTGTGATCGCGCTGCTGATCAAGTCCGCGCGCTACGATGCCGACACCAAGCGCGACGCGCTGGTCTCGTGCCTGCGCGAGTTCGATGCCGCCGACCTGCTGATCATTGCCGAGGAGGCGAGAAAGCAGATCGCGACCCGCACCCTTTCTGCGCCGTCCACGTCCGGAAAGAACTAGCCACCCGAGGCAACCACCACCATGGCCGCGAAAACCTACGAACACCTTGCCGTCTGCGTGAAACTCCAGGATCCCGCGTTCGACGACTACTGGACCTGGCAGCAGAGCCTGCTCACCGACCTAAAAGACGGTGGAACGATCACGCTTAACGCGAAGCAGCTGCACCTGCTCAAGAAGCTGGCGTTCGCCGCCGGCCGCCAGGCCGCCCTCGCTGAACTCACTCTCTCCGGAGCCAACTGATTTTCTATGTCATCAACCACTCTACAGGTCGTCCCGGCCGAAGCACGGCCATCCCTCAGCACCCCGCAGCTCAACGCCATCGGCGCCGAGATGCGCAAGACTCAGGAGCTGGCCAAGCAGCACGCCCAGCTCGCGATCGCCTTCGCGGTCCGCTACGGCCACCTCTGCGAGCAGGCCAAGGCCCAGCTCCCCCACGGCAAGTTCGAGACCTGGCTAGATGAGCAGGGCCTACCGAAGAGCACCGCCCACAGATACCGCCAGTTGGCCAAAAGTACCACTATGGTACTTTTGCCGGCCGAGGAGCTGACGGCCCCCGATTTTCTGGACCGGGTCGAGTCCGACCAGACCTACCGCGCCGAGCTCGCGACCAAGGTCAAGGAGGTCGCCGGAGAGCAGACCGTGACTGACCTGATGCGGGATCTCCAGATCATCAAGAAGCCGGCGAACGTCGACGAGGAGACAGGCAAGCGGAAGCACTATGCGGCGAAAAAGCTGACCGCGGACGAGGCCGCCCAGGAGGCGCGCCGCGGCGCGCTCAAGTCGATCCAGGAAGCGCTCGGCACCGCCGAGGTCTGCCTGGTCAAGTCGAAGGCCTACCGCTATCTCTCGCTCGGCGAGCTCGAGCGGGCCGACGAGCACCTTTCCGCGCTCTCCCGCAAGTTCCATGCGATCGTCCTCGAGGTCACGGCGAAGGCCAAGGTCGCGAAGAAGGGAGGTCGGGCATGATCGCGCTGCCAGCTACGATCGGGGCCAAGCTCACCCTGCAATCGCTGCGGGGCAGTGACGAGGCGATCTACTACAGCCTGCCGTCCAAGTGGCAGAACTACGTCCTGTCCTACTTCGCGATCTTCAACGAGCTCGCGAACTCCCGCAACGTGAAGGCAGCGTCGATCGAACTGGCGGAACGCAACTCGCACCTCGGACGCGGATTTTCAGCGAAGACCATCCGCCGGCTCTGGCGGGAGTACCGCCGCTCGAACGACTGGAAGATCCTCCTGAACGATTACCAGGGGACGAAGGATCCGCTCCCGGCTGACTTTCTCGAGGAGCTGCGGCGGCGGATCGAGAAGAACAAGCGGGTCGCCGCGCCAGTCTTCAAGGAGCTGCGCCGCGAGTGGGCCGCGGGGAAGGTGATTCCCGGCTACGGCACCTGGCGCGATCACTGGGCGAAGGTGCACGGCGACGATGCCCCGGAGTTCTTCCCGGACGATTTCTTTCCGCGGGGATGGGACGAGCGTAACCTCTACCGCCACCTGCCGAGCGACGCCCAGCTGACGCTCGCCCGCGACGGCCACAAGGCCGCGCACGCCCTGCTGCCTCAGATCGAGCGGACGACAGCCGGGCTCCGGCCGCTCGAGGGCGTCGTGTTCGATGACGTCCGGACAGACTGGCTCGTGATCGTTCCCGGCCAGGAGAACCCGGTGGAGCTCTGGCTCCTCGTCGCGATGGACATCGCCACCCGCAAGATCATCGCTTGGGTGGCGAAGGCCTACCTGACCGACGACGACGGCAAGCGCCAGGAGCTGCTCCGCGCCGAGATGCGGCGGCTGGTCGGATCAGTCCTGCAGCTCGGGCTGCCCGAAGGCTACCCGATCCGCTTCGTGGTCGAGAACCAGAAGGCCACCCTGAGCGACGAGGAGAAGCGGGTCCTGGCCGAAATCACCGGTGACCGAGTCCTGGTCACGAAGTCGGGGATGACGCACCGCACCATCCTCCCTGGCGGTTACAGCGAGACGAGTGGACAGCCCTGGTTTAAGGCTCCCCTGGAGTCGTTCTTCAACCTCTTCCACAACGAGCTCGCGGCGCTGCCTGGTCAGACCGGCGCCAGCTATGCGCTGATGCCGGGCGAGCTCGAGGGTCGCAAGAAGGCGGCGCGCGCCCTCCTCAAGGCCGCGGCCGAAGCCGATCTGCCGGCCGACGTGATCCGCCAGCTCAAGGCCCCGTTCCTCCATTATCACGAGGCGATCGACGCCCTGGCGGCGATCATCGATCTGCTCAATAACCGGGTCGAGCACGAGCTCGAGGGCTTCGAGCAGAGGGCCTTTTTCCGATTCTCACCGCGTGAGAATTTCCGGCCGATCGAGGAGCTCGCGCGCTATCCGCGGGAGCAGATCAAGCTCGCCCAGATCAAGCACCGGGTCGAGTCCTCCCAGGAGCGCTGGGTGCGCCTGGCGCTCGCCGAGCGCTTCACGCCAGTGAGCGAGCTCGCGCTGCTGCCGTTTATCGCGAAGTCGGTGCCGGAGATCGAGGTCTTCAAGCCGTACCACGTTCGGATCCGGAAAGTCGTCTACCGCGCCGATCACGAGCGGCTCGCCGTCGAGCGCCGGGAGCAGTTTACGGCCAAGGTCCTCGAGACCGATCCGAGCCTCGCGCACCTGTTCGATTCCGCCGGCAGCTACGTCTGCGCGCTGCGTTGCACCGAGAAGGTCGGCTGGTTCGACGAGGCGGCCCACGAGCGCGCCTTTGCCGAGCAGGCCCACTATCGCGCCCTCATCGAGCAGCCGCTGCGCGAGCGTCACGCCGCTGATGCCGGCGAGCGCGAGGCGGCCGCCGAGCACAACGACGCGCTGATCCAGGCGCACCGCGCGGGATCCGCGATGGTCGCCGGCGCCGAGCGCGCGAAGCGGCTCACGCGGCGCGAGTCAGAGGCCACGGTCCGCCAGAACGCCGAGCGGTCCCGCCGGCTCGCCCAGCGCGCCAGGGCCCAGATCGAGGCGTCCCCTTAGCTTTCACCACCGAAGCGGGCCGCCCGGTGTTAGCGCACCGAGCGGCCCTAGTCAGTAACCAACCGACATAACGACCAGGAAGGCACCGACATGACGAAACCATCAGCAGAAACCGCCACGGCCGACAAGGCCAATGCCCTGAGCGTGGAGGTCCGCGAGAGCGGACACATTCCGGCTCTCGTGCGCACGAACAAGAGCGTCGCCGAGCTCGAGCAGGCGATCAATCACTACCCGGACGCGATCCGCTCCGAGGTCCGCTGGGTCCAGGGCTTCTTCCTGGATCACTGCCGGAACAACGCCGAGAGCCTCCGCGCGATCGCGGCGAAGCTCGGCCACGACAAGTCCCGCGAGTACTTCCGGAACCTGATCTGCGGCGACTACTTCACCTCGAAGGCGACGACCTGGAATCAGGGCGGCCGCGCCTGGAGCGAGTTCCTCGAGCTCGTCTCCTCGCTGCGTCGCTACGAGCAGCAGGTGCAGCGGACCGGGCAGCTGCCGTTCGTGCAGACTCCGACCTATCACTGCATCTCGGATTTCATCACGGCGAAGCGCGCGATCAGCGCGGTGTGCCGGATCGGCGGTATCATCGCGCCGACGGGTGGCCAGACCTCCGAGAGCTTCAAGTTCTACCGGACACTGAACAACCACGGCCAGGTGATCCACGTCGAGGCGCCCGCGAACGGCCGACTCTCCGCGCTGCAGGGCAAGATCCTCGAGGCCTACCACCTCAGCGGTCACAAGATCGACCGGCGGCGCGAGCTCGAGCTGCGCGAGAACATCAACGACTCGCGGACCATCATCATCGACAACGCCCAGGTCCTCTACCAGCCGCACCACGGATCCCAGCAGCCCTGCTTCAACTGGATCCGCGAGATCTACGACGACAAGCGGCCGACGATCATCCTCAAGTTCACCGAGGAGTTCTTCACCGACCTGTCGTCCGGAGCTGCGAAGGGCTACTTCGAGCAGTTTATCGGCCGGATGGGCGGCCTTAGGTCCATCCTAAGGCTGCCGGAATTCGCGCCGGAGGCCGACCTAAAGTGCATCGCCCGGACCTTCCGCCTCGAAGGCAAGACCGCCCTGGAGCTCCTCCACAAGTGGAGCCGGCAGCCGGGCCGGATCCGGATCGTCTTCGACAAGATCCAGCTCGGCCTGACGTTCGCCCAGGAGGACGGCCGCGATCGCGCGACGCTCGACGACCTCAAGGCTGCCGACGTGTTCGAGCCTCAGGCCAGTGGTTCGGATGACGAGGGAGGTGAGTCGTGAGGCGGCGCGCCCCGAAGTTTACCGAGGGTGAGCTCCAGCTCGCGCGGGCAGTCTACGAAACTGGGATCAGTGCCTGGAAGAAGGCGACGCGCGGACAGGCCCACACCACATTCGAGCAGCTATCGCCGGCTCAGCTTTCGGGCTGGGTGGCGATCGGTCGCGAGATCGCCGAACTTGGTGTCGCGCTCGCGGCCTGCCGCTCGATCCGCTTCGCCATCACCAACGCGACTCGCCACGGCGGCAAGTTCAGCCTCAACGATCTGCTCGCGGCCGACAGGCTCGCCAATGAGGCGCTCCAGCTGAACTCCGGGAAGAAGGGAGCGGCCAAATGAACGAGCGCGTCTACATCAACGGCCGCCTGCATCGCGCGGGCATGAATCTCGCGCGCGGCCGTGACGTCACCTCGATCGTCGTGGTCGATCGCGCCGGGATCCCGGTCGAGATCCGCGACGTCGACCTGATCCGCAAGGGCCTTCGCCTGATTCGGCGGGCCGATGCTCGTGCCCTGAAAGGTGGTGCCTCGTGAAGCACTATCCGTCCCACCGCGCCCCGGTTCGCATCGAGGGCGTCGAATTCAGCCGTGAGCGCAGCCCGCTCTGGCGCTGGTTCTGGCAGGCGCTGGCCCTGCAGGTCCTCAGCTTCATCGCCGGCTGCGCCTTCGACCAATTCATCCTCCGATGAAATACGTCGTCTTTCAGCACCAGCAGAGCGGCCGGATGGAGATCCGCCTGGCCCCTGCGCCCACCACGCACAGACAGCTCGCGAAAGAACTCGAGCCTCTCGGCTTCAAGCCGGTGAGCGCGGGTTTCGCGCGCTTTCTCCCGGACGGTCGGTTCGAGGCATGCGGGTACAGCACCTCGCTGAACCTCACGCCTCACGCCGATGACGCCCGTCTCCTGTCCGCCTTCTACACCGCCACCATCCTCCAATCCCAAAACCAATGTCCACCGAACTCCCCGCCAGTGAAGCGCTCCTCCTGATCGAGCGCCAGGCCCAGAAATACTCTCAGGCCCGCGAGGTCCTCGCGAGCCACGTCCACGACTTCAACGCTGCCGTCGAGCAGCTGCGCGCCCAGCACCTGCCGGGCATCCGCAAGTGCGTCCAGCGCTGCCAGGATCTCCAGTCCGAACTCGTGCGCCAGCTGGCGCCCCGGCCCGATCTCTTCGTCAAGCCGCGCACGATGACCTTCAGCGGCATCAAGGTTGGCTTCCAGAAAGGCAAGGGGAAGCTCACCTGGGACGACGAGGAGAAGGTCGTCGCCCGGATCCGCGACAAGTACAGCAACCAGCGCGCCGCGGTCCTGATCATCGTGACCGAAAAGCCGTCGAAGGACGCGCTCGCGCTCCTACCTGCTTCCGAGCTCAAGACCCTGGGCGTCACGATAGAGGACGCGGCAGACTCCGTCTATATCAAGGCGGTCGACACCGAGGTGGACAAGCTGGTCGCGCGGATCCTCGAGGAGGGCGCGGTCGAGGAGGCATAGTGAAAGCTCACGCCCTCAACTTCCGCACCCTCGCGATCGCGGCCGCCGTGGCCTGCTTCATCGGTTGGGTAGTAGGCGAGGCGCGCGCCGAAGGGCGCGCGCTCAATGCGCCGCTATCGGTGGTCGACAGCTCGCCAGCAGTGCTGCGCGGGAAGGCTACCTATTACTCGAGCCGTTACATCGGCCGGACGATGGCGAACGGGAGGATCTACCGCGGTAACTCCTACAGCTGCGCCTGCTGGTGGTTTCCACTTGGCTCCCTCCTCGAGATCCGGGCCGGTCAGCGCAGTGTCTTCGTCATCAATACCGACCGCGGGCCTGCCTGGTGGGCCGTCCAGCAGAACGGCGCCGTGATCGATTTGCCGCCGATCGTCTATCAAAACCTCTTTCAGGGCATCGCACTTGATCGCAGCGTCGAGGTCAGGAGGGTCAGATGAGCGATCGGCTTCATACTCGCGATCGCTCCGTTGCCGTTTGTGGCAGCGCAAAGACTGCGCGGATAAATCTAGGGCTCGAGCTGCTGATGATCGCTGCCCTCCCTGGTCGCGCGCTCACTCAGGAGGACATCGCCGCCTGGTGTGGTTGCACGAAGGATGCGGTCTATCAGCTCGAGCGCGAGGCGCTCAAGAAACTCCGTGCGCGCCTGATATTCGGTCGGGCATGCCATTTTGGCCGGGAGCTTGCGCGCACCCAATGAGAACCGCCGGCTATATAGTCTTCCAGGAAAACCGGCCCTGCACGCTGAAACAGGTGACGGATGGGCCTGAAGGCCTGGTACTTTTGCCCGGCGATCCGGTCGCCCGTTTCGGGATGCCCCGCGACGCGCGCAAGGCGATCACTCGGACTATGGACCTGGCGAAGCATCTGCGCGGCAGCATGGTCGACCAGTGGAGCGCCATCGCGCCGCTCTTCAGCGGCCACCCGTACGTGATCGTGAGGCTCGTCTCTTTCCCGCGGGTCATCCGGCCCGCGGTTCACACCAACCCGGACAGGCAACAGTACTACCTATGAAATCGAGAACCAACCAGGTCCCGGCGCAATATCGCCAGGGCGACGTTCTCCTGGAGCGGATTGAGAAGCTCCCGGCGGGCGCAAAGAAGGAGAAATTGATCGGCGGGCGGATCGTGCTCGCCCAGGGCGCGAACGCCGGCCGCGCGCACGTCATTGATTCGAAGGGCGCGCAGTCCTTCGTCGACGCGAAGGGCCAGCGCTATGTCGAGATCACGGGGCGCAGCGCCCGCTTGGAGCATGCCGTGGGCGGGACTCCCGACCATGCCACGATCGCCCTCCCGCAGGGGATCTACCGCAACGTTCGTCAGCGCAACATGCGCGGGGAGGATATCCAAAATGTCATCGACTAACCCCATCCCTGGCGCGCCTTCGCTCACCGAGCTGCAGGAGCGCTACAAACAGGCCTGTGAATTCAAGCAGGAGCTGAATGCCGCCCGCGTGAGCGAGCGGTTGCTGGCCTGGATCGGAAGCATCTCCGACCAGAAGCTCAAAGTCCGCTTCATCGATACCGCGAAGGAACTCCTTGCCGTCGGCAAGGAGGCGCGGGAGGCGTGGGAGGCGCGGGAGGCGTGGGAGGCGCGGGAGGCGCGGGAGGCGTG